>CATPBM010000338.1 GCA_955652625.1 uncultured Steroidobacteraceae bacterium | reverse complement strand
CGGGCTGCATGTACACGCGGGTCGCGCCCTGCTCGAGCTTGACCGCGTAGTGCAGCGTGTCGTTCCGCAGGCTCACGTTGACCATGTTCTTGCGCGCCTGCGCCATGGCCTTGGAGATCGCCACCGGCACTTCGCGCGCCTTGCCGAATCCGTAGCCGACGCGCCCCGCCGTGTCACCCACCACGGTGAGCGCGGTGAAGCCGAACTGCCGACCGCCCTTGACGACCTTCGCGGTGCGGTTGACGGCGACGAGCTTCTCTACGAACTCATCCGCCGACTGGCCTTTCTCGGGTCTTGCCATATGTTTGTGTGTCCTGCTTAGAACTCAAGACCCGCTTCGCGGGCCGCATCCGCGAGCGCCTTCACGCGCCCGTGGAACTGGAATCCGGAGCGGTCGAAGGCGACCTTGCTCACCCCCGCCGCCTTGGCGCGCGTGGCGATCGCCCGACCGACGGCCTTGGCCGCCTCGACGTTGCCAGTGGTCTTCAGGCCCTCGCGCACCGCCTTCTGCACGGTGGAGGCCGCGGCGATCACCTTCGCGCCCGCCGGGTCCGTGACCTGCGCGTAAATGTGGTTTGGCGTGCGATGCACGGTCAGCCGCGCGGCGCCCTGCGCGCGGATGTGCGCGCGGCTCTTCAGGGCGCGCCGCAGACGGCGCTGCTTCTTGGTGATGATCACTTCTTCTTCCCCTCTTTCAGGGTGATCTGCTCGCCGGCGTAGCGCACGCCCTTGCCCTTGTAGGGCTCGGGTGGGCGGATGCCGCGGATCTCGGCGGCCACCTGGCCGACCTTCTGCCGGTCGATGCCCTTCACCACGATCTCGGTCTGGCTCGGAGTCTCGATGTTGATGCCTTCGGGAATGGCGACGTTCACCGGGTGCGAGAAGCCGAGCGTCAGGTTCAGGCTCTTGCCCTGCACCTGCGCCCGAAAACCGACGCCCACCAGCTCGAGCTTCTTCTCGTAGCCCTTGGTGACGCCGCGCACCATGTTGGCCAGATGCGCGCGCGCGGCGCCCGCCTTGGTGCGCGCCAGTCCCGGCTCGGAGTAGCTGATCTCGAGCGTCTTCTCCGCCTGCACCACCGACACGCCCGCCCCGAGCGGCAGGCTCAATGAGCCCTTGGCGCCCTTGATGGTCACCGCGGACGGCTGGATGGTCGCGGTCACACCCGCAGGTAACTCGACCGGAGCTTTGGCAATTCTCGACATACTGGCTTCTCTAAATACGCTTAATCCAAAGGCCTCAGGAGACGATGCACAGGACTTCCCCGCCCTGCCCGCTGGCGCGCGCCTGCCGGTCGGTCATCACGCCCTTGGGAGTCGAGACGATTGCCGTGCCCATGCCGCCCAGGATCTTCGGCAGCTCATCCTTGCCGCGGTAGATCCGCAGGCCCGGACGGCTGACGCGCTCCAGGCGGTCGATGACGGGCCGGCCCTCGTAGTACTTCAGTCCTATCGTGAGCCGCGGCTTGCCGCCATCGGCATCCAGGCGGAAGTCGCTGATGTAGCCTTCGTCCTTCAGCACCTTGACGATGGCGGTCTTCAGGCGCGAGGAGTCGAGCTGCACTTCGGGCTTGCCCGCGGTCTGGCCGTTGCGGATGCGCGTCAGCAGATCTGCGATCGGATCGGTCATGCTCATGCGGCGGCCCTCACCAGCTCGCCTTGGCGAGACCGGGGATCTCGCCGCGGCTGGCGACCTCGCGGATCTTCACCCGCGAGAGGCCGAACTTGCGGTACACCCCGCGCGAGCGCCCGGTGATCGCGCAGCGATTGCGCTGCCGCGACGCACTGGCATCGCGCGGCATCGCCTGCAGCTGCGCCTGGGCCGCCACACGCTGCTCGGGCGAGCTCTTGGGGCTTCTGATCAGCTCCTTGAGCTTCGCGCGCCGCACCGCGTACTTTTTCACGATCCCTGCGCGACGCTTCTCGCGCTCGACCATGCTCGTCTTCGCCATAGACTTTATGGTTCCTGTTACTTCCGGAACGGGAAGTTGAATGCCTCGAGCAACGCTCGGCCGTGACGGTCATCCGTTGCCGTCGTAGTAATGGTGATGTCCATGCCCCGCACCTGGTCGACCTGGTCGTACTGGATCTCGGGAAAAATGATCTGTTCCTTCACGCCAAGGGAGTAGTTGCCCTGCCCGTCGAAGGAGCGCGGCGAGACGCCGCGGAAGTCGCGGATGCGCGGCATCGCGATGCTGATCAGGCGGTCGAGGAACTCGTACATGCGCGTTCCGCGCAGCGTCACCTTGGCGCCGATCGGCAGTCCCGCGCGCAGCTTGAAGGAGGCGTTCGCCTTGCGTGACTTGGTGATCAGGGGCTTCTGGCCGGTGATCTTGGCGAGATCCGCCACCGCCGCATCCATGACCTTCTTGTCGGCCACCGCTTCCCCGACGCCCATGTTGATCGTGATCTTGGCGATGCGCGGCACCTGCATGACGTTGTCGATCTTGAGGTCCGCGCGCAGGCGCGGGATGACTGTCTCACGGTAATACTGTTGCAGCCTGACCATAAAATTCGCTCTGTAGTGGAAGTGCGCGCCGCCCATATCAGGAGGCGTCGAGCATCTCTCCGTTCGACTTGAAGAAGCGCACGCGCTTGCCGTCGGCGAGCGTCTTCACCCCGATGCGGTCCGCCTTCTTGGCGGCCGGGTTCCAGATCGCGACCTTCGACACCGCCAGCGGCATCTCCTTCTCGATGATGCCGCCGGGCTTGCCGCCCTGCGGGTTGGGCTTGGTGTGCTTCTTCGCCATGTTCACGCTCTCGATGATCACGCGGCCGTCGGCCAGCACCTGGATCACTGCTCCACGGCGGCCCTTGTCGCGCCCGGAGAGCACGATCACCTGGTCACCTTTACGAATCTTTCTCATCACAGCACCTCGGGCGCGAGCGAGATGATCTTCATGAACTGCACGTTGCGCAGCTCGCGCGTCACCGGTCCGAAGATGCGCGTGCCGATCGGTTCCAGCTTGTTGGTCAGGAGCACCGCCGCGTTGCCATCGAAACGGATCAGCGAACCGTCGGGGCGGCGCACGCCGTGCGTGGTGCGCACCACCACCGCGTCGTACACCTCGCCCTTCTTCACCTTGCCGCGCGGGATGGCGTCCTTGACGCTCACCTTGATGACATCGCCCACGGTGGCATAACGGCGGCGCGTGCCGCCCAGCACCTTGATGCACATCAGGGTGCGCGCGCCGCTGTTGTCGGCGGCATTCAGCATTGTGCGCATCTGGATCATGATTCAAACCTGCCTTCGCATCGCGATCAGCGGCCCGTGGCCTTTTCCACGACCTCGAGCAGCCGCCACGACTTGTGCCGCGACATGGGACGGCACGGGGTGATGGTCACGAGATCGCCTTCCTTCGAGGCGCCGTTCTCGTCGTGCGCCAGGAGCTTGGTCGTGCGGCGAATGTACTTTTTTTTTTTTTTTTTTTTGTCGAGGAGCGAGATCTACACCGCGATGGTCTTCTGCATCTTGTTGCTCACCACGCGCCCGGTCAGGGTGCGTGCGCCTTTCTTTTCCACCTTGCTCTCTTCCGCGCTCACTTCTGCTTTCCTCCGGCCGCGGGCTGCTTGTCGCGCAGCACGGTCTTCAGGCGCGCGATATTGCGGCGCACCTTGCCGAACTGGTCGGGCTTGGGCTGCTGCCCGGTGGCGCGCTGCATGCGCAGCGCGAACTGCTCTTTGCGCAGCTTCACGAGCTCGTCTGCGAGCTCGGCCGCGGACTTGGTGCGCAACTCTTTGGCGTCCATTTATCGAACCTGCCGTTTCACGAACGAGGTGGACACGGAGAGCTTCGAGCCAGCCAGGCGAAACGCCTCGCGGGCCGTGACCTCATCCACGCCCTCCATCTCGAACAACACCTTGCCGGGCTGCACGCGGGCGACGTAGTACTCGACATTGCCCTTGCCCGAGCCCATGCGCACCTCGAGCGGCTTCTTGGTGATCGGCACATCCGGAAACACGCGCACCCAGATCTGCCCGCCGCGCTTCACGTAGCGCGCCATCGCTCGGCGCGCCGCTTCGATCTCGCGCGCAGTCATGCGCGCG
>CATPBM010000337.1 GCA_955652625.1 uncultured Steroidobacteraceae bacterium | reverse complement strand
GGCTTCATGAAATCGTTTATCGCGGCGCGAAACTCGAGTTCGACGTGGTGTCCAACCCCGAATTCCTCAAGGAAGGCGCCGCGATAAACGATTTCATGAAGCCCGATCGCGTCGTCATCGGCAGCGACAACCCGCGAACCACCGAGCTTATGCGGGCGCTGTACGAGCCCTTCACCCGCAATCACGACCGTCTCATCGTGATGGACATCCGCTCCGCCGAGCTGACCAAGTATGCGGCCAACGCCATGCTGGCCACGAAGATCAGCTTCATGAACGAGCTGGCCGGCATCGCCGAGCGCGTGGGCGCAGACATCGAGAAGGTTCGCATCGGCATCGGCTCCGATCCGCGCATCGGCTACAGCTTCATCTACCCGGGTACGGGCTACGGCGGCTCGTGCTTCCCGAAGGACGTGCAGGCGCTCATCCGCTCGGCGCACGACGCCGGCCATGACCCGCAAATCCTGAACGCGGTCGAGTCAGTCAATGCGCGGCAGAAGGCGGTGTTGTTTGGCAAGATGCAGCGGCACTTTACCGATGGTCTCAAGGGGCGCACCGTTGCGCTGTGGGGCCTGGCATTCAAACCCCACACCGACGACATGCGCGAAGCTCCGGCGCGCACGCTTATCGACCTGCTGCTGAAGGCCGGCGTGCGCGTGCAGGCCTACGACCCGGTGGCGGGCGCCGAGGCGCAGAAGATCTACGCCGGTGTCCAGGGCTTCGCGCTCGCCAAGAACGCCTACGAAGCTGCACAGGGGGCCGATGCACTGGCCATCGTCACCGAGTGGCAGGAATTCCGCAGCCCCGACTTCGAGCGCCTGAAGCAGATCCTCAAGTCGCCGGTCATATTCGACGGGCGCAACCTCTACGACCCGGCAATGGTCAGCCGCTTTGGCCTCACCTACTATGCCATCGGCCGCGGCAAGGCGCTGGTCGCGGCCTGAAAGCGCGAGGTCGTGTGACGCTGACTCCAGTCATTCTCTCCGGCGGCGCCGGCACACGCCTGTGGCCGCTATCGCGCGAGCTATACCCCAAGCAGCTGCTGGCGCTCACCGGGGCGCGCACCATGCTCCAGCAGACCGTGCTGCGTCTCGGTGGGCTGACCGGGTCCGCGCCGGTGATCGTCTGCAATGAAGCGCATCGCTTTCTGGTGGCTGAGCAGCTGCGCGAGCTGCGGATCGAGCCGCGCGCCACGATCCTCGAGCCCTTCGGGCGCGGCACCGCTCCTGCGATCGCCCTCGCCGCGCTCGCGGCCCTCAAGGGGCTCGCCGCCGATGCGAACGCGGTCGATCCGATGCTGCTGGTGCTGCCCGCCGACCACGTGATCAGGGACGCGCCGGCTTTCCAGCAGGCGGTGCGCACCGCGTTGGCCGCCGCAGAATCCGGCCACCTGGCCACCTTCGGTGTCGTGGCGAGCAGCCCCGATACGGGCTACGGCTACATCCAGCGCGGCGCGCCCAGCGGCGCGGCGTTTCGCATAGCACGCTTCGTGGAAAAGCCCAATCAGGAGCGGGCGCGCGAGTTTCTGCAATCCGGCGACTACTACTGGAACAGCGGTATGTTCATGTTTCGTGCGCGGCGCTATCTGCAGGAGCTGCAGCGCTTCGCACCGGAGATGGCGCGCATCTGCGAGGCGGCGTTCCGCGGCGCGAAAGCGGACCTGGATTTCACGCGCATCGATGCGGCTGCGTTCGAGGCGTGCCCGGCTGATTCGATCGACTATGCGGTCATGGAGAAGACGGCGGATGCAGTCGTGGTGCCCCTCGATGCGGGCTGGAGCGATGTCGGCTCCTGGTCAGCGCTGCATGAGGCGAGCGACCCGGATGCGCACGGCAACGTGGCGCGCGGGGACGTCCTCAGCGAAGACACGCACGGCAGTTACCTGCACTCGGAGAGCCGGCTGGTAGCCGCAGTGGGGCTCCGGGACCACGTGGTGGTCGAAACCAAGGATGCGGTGCTGGTTGCGCCCAAGAATCGCGTGCAGGATGTGAAGAAACTCGTCGCGCGGCTCAAGGAAGCCGGGCGCTACGAGCATGCCCTGCATCGGGAGGTGTTCCGCCCCTGGGGCAGCTACGACAGCCTGGAAAGCGGGCCGCGCTTCCAGGTGAAGCGGCTCAAGGTCAAGCCCGGCGCTACGCTGTCGCTGCAGATGCATCACCACCGCGCCGAGCACTGGGTGGTCGTGGCGGGCACCGCGCGCATCACCCGCGGGGACGAGGTGTTTTTGCTCGAGGAGAACCAGTCGACCTATATTCCCGTCGGCATGAAGCATCGCATCGAGAACCCCGGCACGATCCCGGTGGAAATCATCGAAGTGCAGTCGGGCTCGTACCTGGGAGAGGATGACATCGTGCGCTTCGAGGACGCCTACGGGCGCAAGGGAACCACGGGCTGAAAGGACGGGCGCCATGAGCAACCTGAATTCGTTCAAGGCCTACGACATCCGCGGCCGCATTCCCGACGAGATCAACGAGGAGCTCGCCTACGACATCGGGCGGGCGTTCGCAGCGTTCGTGAAGCCGAAGCGCGTCGCGGTGGGCTACGACATCCGCCTGTCGAGCCCGACGCTGGCCGGCGCACTCAAGCGCGGCCTCCTCGACCTGGGGACGGATGTGCTCGACATCGGCCTGTGCGGCACGGAAGGTTCGTACTTCGCCACCTTCGCCGAGAAGCTCGACGGCGGCGCCATGGTGACCGCCAGCCACAACCCGCC
>CATPBM010000336.1 GCA_955652625.1 uncultured Steroidobacteraceae bacterium | reverse complement strand
ATGCAGGAGTGGAAGAAGGCCGGCAGGATCCGTTACGTGGGCGCAACCACCTCGCGCGTCGGTCAGCACGCAGAGCTGATGGACGCCATGCGCAAGTTCCCGCTCGACTTCATCCAGGTGGACTATTCCATCGCCAACCGCGAGGCGGCCGACGCCGTATTGCCGCTGGCCCTGGAGCGCAAACTCGCGGTGTTGGTCAATCTGCCTTTTGGACGCTCGTCACTGTTCCGGCAAGCGGCCGAGCGTGAATTACCAGGCTGGGCGGCCGATATCGATGTCACGAGCTGGGCGCAATACTTCCTGAAGTATGTCATTTCGCATGAAGCGGTGACCTGCGCCATACCCGGCTCAACGAGGGTGAGCCACCTCGAGGACAACCAGGCCGCCGGGCGTGGCCAGCTGCCCGACGCCGCAATGCGCCGGCGGATGGAGCAATACTGGGACGCTAAATCCTGAGCGCTTACGGGTATTTGTTCTCGACGACACCGCGGACCGGATGCGTATCGTAAACGAGCACGATAGATTCGATCTTGCCCGAATCAGCATCGAAATTGAACACGTCGGCGCAGTCGAACGACACGCGCGAGCCGTCCGTGAGTGACCAGTCGTACTGATAGTACGCGACGGCGCGCAGGTGTCCCTCTGCGCTCACGAGCACGTCGTAGACCGTGAGCTTCGCTCCGCTCGAAGCGCTTGCCACCTTCTTCACGTAGTCACGCACCGGCAGCTGCCCCAGAAAAGGCGAGCGCACCCAGCCCCCGGGAATGAACAGGGACGCGGCCTTATCCGGATCGCCTGCTTCCAGGGCCGAAAGATATTTGTGCACGGCTTGCTGCATGAACCCTCCGATCCGCCGATGACGGCCCGAACCGGCGCACGGCTTATTTGCGGTGTTTTGGGCAGTCTTGAGCAGCCGCTAGTGGGAGTCAAGGCGGCAGCCGCAGTAGGTGATTAATTCATGAACCGAGCTGGCAACGAAGCGCGGTACCATGCCCCTTGAGGTCACCGCGAGGGCAAGCCACATGTGCGCACCATGGATCAGGCTCATCGGCATCCTCGGCGCCAGCCTCGTGGCTGCCGCAGGGCTTATGGCCGCCAGCTGCAATGCCAGCGTCAACGCCACCGGCGACAGCCCGTCCAACGCTTCCGCGACCGGCGTGTGGAGCGGCAAGGATTCGGTGAGCGGCCTCGGGATGACAGCTCTGATCAACTCTGCCGGTCAGGCAACCTTCATTCGCAGCGACGGCGTGCAGTTCGTCGGCTCGCTACAGGTATCGGACAGCTCGCTCGCCGTCACGGTGGACGGCTACGCGGACTTCAGCGCCACATTCGGCGACGGTTCGAATTTCGGGATCGGCACCCTGAACGGTACCGTTGCGACGGGCAGCAGCCTCAACGCGACTTTGAAATTCACCACCAATGGCGGCACGGCGATCAGCGGCTCGTGGTCGCTGACCTTCCAGGCACTGTCAAACGATGCCTCATCCACCACCACGATCAGCGGCAACTACATCGACAGTGTTACGGGCACGGTGCTCTCGATCTCCAGCGCCGGGGTCATGACCAGCCAGAACGCCTCGAACCACTGCGTCCTGAACGGCGCGATATCCACCAGCGACGCCGCTCACGACGTCTATGAGGTGGCCTTCAATTACGGCAATTGCGCAGGGGCCGCTGCGGTCCTGAACGGAGTGCAGTTTGCCGGGCTCGCCACCCTGAATCGCAGTCTGTCCCCTTCCCGGATCACGATGGCCGCCGTCGGCGCCTCGTCAACCAACAAGTACGGGATCGTGTCGTTCTTGAATGGCAGTTGACGCCCGCGCTACTTGAGAGGGGCCGCGCCAGCCTTGCACGCCACCTCGTCCTGCGAACCGGTCCCTCCCGAACAGCCGATCGCGCCAACGATCTTGTTCCCCTCCACGAGCGGGATGCCGCCCCGTGAGCCGATGTCGATGACGGACGCGCTGTCTTCGCCGGCAAACCCGGCCTGCACGCCTAAAATCCGCTCGGCATGGTACATGGCGGCTACGCGGCGACGCGGCTCCCCCGCGCCTGCGGCTGTGCGGTGCATACGAGGCTCAGCGCCGCCCAGACCTCCTCGACACTGGAATTGAAAGTCGCCTACCACAAGGCACCCACGGCCGAGACGGGCCTGGTACGCGCCGAGGCCCGCGTGGTGAGTCTCGGGCGGCGTGTGGCTTTCTGCGAGGCGACCCTGCGGGAGCCAGCGGGACCCTGTTTACATCCGCCACGTCCACCTTACTGCTGATCGATCGCTGATAATGGCGCATGCACCCGCCTCCTGACCCATGAGCGACTTGCGCATAGGCTTCATCGGCCTCGGTAACGTCGGCAGCCAGCTGGCGGGGAACCTGCAGCGCCAGGGCGTGGATCTCACGGTGCGCGACCTAGACCCCGCGCGGGTCGCGCCCCTCGTGGCGCACGGCGCGAAAGAGGCCGGCTCGCCGCGGGAGCTTGCTGCGGCCGTCGATCTTGTGATCACCTGTCTGCCCTCCCCGCCCGTCTGCGCCGCGGTCATGGAAGCCCCCGACGGGGTGCTCGCCGGCCTTGCACCCGGCAAGAT
>CATPBM010000335.1 GCA_955652625.1 uncultured Steroidobacteraceae bacterium | reverse complement strand
GGCTGGGCCAAAGCAGTGAAGGTCGTCGCCGATCTCGATGCCCGCAACGCCGGCGCAGAGATCCTCGCGGACATTCACAAGTCCATGGTTAAGGCCCATGTGGCGGCGATGGATGACTATCGAAAGGCGAGCTCTCAGCGACATACCTTGCTGCGCCGGATGATGCCTGACTGGCGTTTGATCCAAGAGACACTTGGTCGTGTAAGCAAGGCCGTTGAGAGCGTCATCACTCGCTCGCTTGCCATCGATCGTCACATGGAGCAATACGAAGCAATCGTGCGGGGCGAGGATCGAGCCGTGTCCATCCTGTCGTCCTCCTCGATCGTGCACATCTTTGTCTCCGCTCTGGTGCTGGCAGTGGCCACCGCGGGCACCGCCGTCAACTTCACTTTGATTGCGCGCCCCATGGCAGAGATGGTCGGCGGAACAAACTTCATCGGCGCATACCGTACGGCCGACATCGCGGCGCTGGTCATCATCATGGTTGAGATTTCCATGGGCCTCTTTCTCATGGAGTCTCTGCGCATTACCCGCTTGTTTCCCGTAATCGGCGCGTTGACCGACAAGATGCGCGTGCGAATGATGATCACCACCTTCGCGATTCTGCTCCTGATGGCGACTATAGAAGCGGGGCTCGCCTACATGCGTGAGGTGCTTCTGTCGGACGAGTTAGCTACCAGCGCGTTGCTGCGCGGCGACAACTCTGATTCCTTAGTAAACGCTCACCTTTGGATTACCACTGCGGCTCAGATGGGCATGGGATTTGTCCTGCCCTTCGCGCTGGTGTTCGTTGCGATTCCGCTCGAGACCTTCGTGCATTCATTACGAACGGTCGTCGGCCTGACGGGTATCGCTGTCCTGCAAGTATTGGCCTTGATTCTCCGGCTGCTGGGCAATGGATGCCGTCACCTCGGGGCGCTCGCCCAGCGCCTTTACGACCTGCCGCTATTCGTGCCGTTGTGGATCGAAGGCCGGATGCGAGTCGCAGCCGCCCAAGAGGTGGCGAACGCACAGGAGGCGCGCACATGAAACGCCATCTTCTGCTGCTTGCTGTAACCATTGCGATGGCAGCCTGCGCGCCGTCTGCTCCTCGCAATACTGGAGTCTATCTGCTGGTAGATACTTCCGGAACCTATAACCGGCAAGTCCATAAGGCGGAGCAGATCATTCTCTACGCGCTGTCACGACTGCAATCCTCGGACTCGATCGCAGTGGCGTGCATAAACACCGGCAGCTTCACGGAGAAGGACATCATTGCTAGAACGACGTTCGACGATCGCCCGAGCACGGCGAACAAGCAGAAGCGCGCATTCGCAAGTCGCGTGGAAAAGTTCGTTGATCAATCGACGTCCGCACCCTACACCGACATCACTGGGGGTCTGCTGCAGGCGATCGAGTTTCTGAACGAGAAGCATACGGCGCGCAAGACGATCCTAATTCTCTCCGACATGAAGGAGGACCTCGCCAAGGGCTACGTCCGCAACATCCCGCTCGATTTCAGAGGCTTCGACGTGGTGGCGCTCAATGTGATCAAGCTCCGCACCGATAACTTCGATCCCCGCGAATATCTCGCTCGGCTGGACGAATGGCGCGCCAAAGTGGAAAAGGGCGGTGGTCACTGGCGGGTCATCAACGACATCGATAGGTTGGACGGACTGCTATAGCTCGATGTGCCACTTTCCAAGGCGCTGCAACCGCGGGCAACCCGTATATACGTGTCAAATCCGAGCCCCGCTACCATTTGCAAGGGGTTGCACGAGCGTGCAACGGATTGCACCGACCCTGGACGGTGGCGGTGAGCCGAAACATCATGTCCAGCTCCTTGCTCTACGAAGCGCGCCTTTGGCCCCTACTCCGGCGACGCGGACCCCTTTTCTATTGGTTCGCAGGCGCAAAGGACCGCCTCGGCTTCCTCGCGATGCTCGGACTGCCGATCGTTGTACTGACGTCGATCGTCTGTTTCGCTTACAGCGAGCGAACGCGAATTGAGCCTGCACGCATCGAGGCTGCACCTTGGGAAGCAGCGGCAGCGCAGCGGCGCGCGCTCGATTTGCAGTGCCTCGCTGAGAACATCTATTTCGAGGCACGCGGCGAGCCGCCGGACGGACAACGCGCGGTAGCGGAAGTCACTTTGAATCGAACACGCTCGCCGTACTTCCCGCACACGGTCTGCGCAGTGGTGCACGAGGCGCGATGGGATCCGCTGCGCCGGCGCTCCGTCGCGCACTTCTCTTGGACGGAGCTCGGCGTGCTATCCGAGCCGACGGGGCCGGCCTGGAAACAGGCGATGAGTGTGGCGAGCGCAGCGTACGACGACACGTACATGCCGGTGGTACCTGGCGCGCTGTTCTATCACGCCACCAGCGTTCGTCCGGACTGGGCGAGGACGAAGAGACCCGTCGCGACGATCGGCAACCACGTCTTTTATCGATGAGGTTTGCAGGTCGGATCGCAGTAGCGCACGAGAGGTTAAGGCGCATGGACCTGTGTCGATCAATCGCAGCCCCTCTCAGGTCGCCTCATCCGCGCTTCGCGCTCTGCGTCGGCCCAACCGCCTACCGAATGGAAGCTTCCGCAGCCAGCCAGTCGTCCAACTCAGACCCGGGAGCGAAACCTCGCCGTTCTGCGAGATAATACGCTGCGGTTTCGATCAACTTCTGGCGTGCTGGCGCTGCAACACGGCCGGTGTCTTTCGGATTCGATGGCAGCGCGCGCGGCACAGCGGTGGGCTGGTCATACATACGAAGTACTCCTTGGGAATTTCCATCGTGCGAGGAAGCTCCTCGCTTGCGCTAACCCATCGTCCTCGATTGGACGACGGGCGCGCCTGCGGATGCGTTACTGAACTTTGATCTCAATCGCTTCGGCGATCTCGTTCTTCGTCTTCGGGACGTGTACGGTCAAAACGCCATCCCTGCTCTCAGCGCGAATGCCACTGCAATTGACATTATCCGGCAAGGAAAGGCTGCGGGAGAACATGCCTCGCGCGCTCTCTTTGCGGTGGATCTTCTCGCTCTGCTCCGCCTTCTCGAACTTGCGCTCGCCTGCAATGGTGAGTACGTCATTGGCAATCGTGACACTGACGTCATCCTTCTTCATTGACGGTAGGTCAGCGCGAACAAGGTACTCGCCCTCGGTCTCGCTCACGTCCAGCGTCGGCACCCAGGCGCACGGTGCATCATCATCTGTCTCGGTGGTTAAACGCGGCCAGCGGCCCATGTAGCTGCTAAGCGGTCGGCTGAAAAGCTGATCCATCTCGTAAAGTGAATCCCAACGTACAAGGTTCATACAATTCTTCCTTCATCAAGAAGCAGCGGGCTGCTCACTGCCGAGCAAGTCAGTATGGCCCCTATTTGCTCGTGCCGTACCCGCTACTTCCCCCTTGATTTGTCGAGGCGACACCCCAATGAGACTCGTCCACCCACGGTCGTTCGCTGGCGCCCGCCGCGGGAACTGGCTCCCTTCGGCGTGATTGAGCACACCTACCAGATGCCGCCAAGAGCCACGGTGATTGCCTCCCCGTTCACTCCCCCGGCTGCATCGCTGCACAGGAACACAATAACCTGCGCGACTTCGCGCGGCTCCAATACCCGGTTCTGCGGGTAGATCGCCGCGCGCTCGCGCCACACCTGCTCGACGCTGACGGCGCGTCGCTCGGCCTCGGTCTGTGCCGACCGCTCAGCCATTGCCGTCCGCACCCAGCCAGGCAGCACCGCATTGGATGTGACTCCGAACGGCCCAGCGTCCTGGGCGACCGCGCGTGCAAGTCCGATAACCCCATGCTTTGAAGCGGTGTAGGCGCTGCCGGACCGTTCGGCCTTCTCGCCAGCGGTCGAACTGGTGAATACGAGCCGGCCGAAGCCGCGCTTGCACATACCGCCTACCGTCAGTCGCGCGAGTTCGAACGGACCGTCCAGGTTGACGCGCATCGTCTCGCGCCAAACCTCGGGATCCTGCTCCCACACGAGCCGCTCGTGGGCCGAGCCGATCCCATGGTTCACGACAAGCAGGTCAATCGGCCCCACTCGTCGCTCGGTTTCGGCAACGGCCACCGCGCAGCCTTCGGCGGTGCCGAGGTCGGCTGCGACATACTCTAGACCAACGGCCTTAAGCTCGGCCGCGCTGCGCGATACGACCATCACGCGTACTCCAGCTGCCGACAGCAGTAGCGCCGCCTCACGCCCGATCCCACGACCGCCGCCCGTCACCAGCGCCACACGTTCCTTCACTCGTCAGCTCCCTTATTCGTGTGCGCGGTTAATCGGTCAGCTGCTCTCTACTTAGCACGCGGAGTTGGTCTTTGACCCGCCGGCGCAGAGTAAATGAAAATTTGCGTTTTGCCGCTATCGCTTGGCTTCGTGGCTTTTCCGCGTCCCATGGTTTTAATCCGGGTGTCGTCCAATGCAAAGTTTTGCACAAGATAATCCCGTACAACCATGGCCTGACCTTCTGTTAGCACCCGATCCTTCTCCGTATCGCCCACCGTTCCACCGAAGGTGCCCACCACAGCTAAACCGAACGCATTCTCTTCCAGAAACTTCCCGGCCTCATCAAGGGCCTTGGGATTCTTTAATTTCGCGCTATCCGGCTTTTCAAACAGCTCGCCTGCGTCATAGGCAAACTCTCGGATACGAGGTTTGCCCGGCAACCGCGAAATGGCGTGCTTGGTCAACTCGCTGGAATCCTCATATCCCCGTCGATTGAAAAATCCACGCAGAAGAATATTCTGCTTGAGCGCCTGCATGTCTTCCTGGAAAGCGGCAAGTCCAGCCTTCGCCTGGACAGCGACGGAATTCGCGACCTCCGCCATGTCCACGGTAGGCTCGGCGCGAATGACATCTCCGTTGTCGACCGCCGCAGTCTCTTTCGATCCGAAGGAGATTTCCACATACTTATCGCCCAACATTCCTTCGGTCTTGATGGCTGCGACGGAATCCTTGTGGATGATGCCTTTGGTGGAGTTGTCCATTTTCATGACAACCGTCACGTTCCTGTCGGGCGGCCGGGACAGCTCCACCTGTTTAACGGTGCCTTCCCGCATTCCTCCCACGCGCACCTCCGCGCCCACACTCAGACCGGCGACATTAGGGAACTCAGCCTTCAGACGATAGGTCGAACTGAACAGAAACTGCTTGTCGCCGATTAAGAAAATCCCGGTCGCTAGAATCAGAAGCGCGACAACGATAGAGACCCCCAATCCAAATGCTCTCGCCAAGTGCAACGAGAAGCATTGACTTTGATCCCACCTCATCAAGCTGGCGGACGAATTCTTG
>CATPBM010000334.1 GCA_955652625.1 uncultured Steroidobacteraceae bacterium | reverse complement strand
GTCCCACCGATGTCAAGCTGGTAGGGAGTCTTGACCAGCTTGACATCGGTGGGACTGACGTCGGCGGGAAGCCCGATGGCAGCCGCTTCCGCCATGGACAGACCCTGTTCGGCCTTGCCGTCGAGCCAAAAGGTCAAATCGTGGGAATCGGCATCACGCGCCAGTACCCGCGTATAGCCGTAGTACCACACCGGAGCCCGATCGGGCGTCGCGTGATTCACCGGCTCGAGCACGCTCATATTGTTGGCGGCGACTGCTTCCTGCATCGCCTCGCCGGTCATGGTGCGGATGGGAAAACGCGGCTGATGCGGGGCCCAGAGCGTAAAGGAGAATGCCAGCTGCACCGTGCCGGTAAATGCCGGGGTGATTGACAGTTGTGTCGCGCCAAGGTGCGGGGACGCCTGGCTCGCGAAGGTGATCACCCGTATCTCGGTGCTTTTCTTGCTGTCGTCCGTGTACCGATAGCTGGTGCTCAGGGTGCCGTCATGCATGTTCAGCGTCTGGCGATAGCCGCTGTAGGCTTTCGCGCCCAGCTTGACGTTGTTGAGCCAGAATTCCCCCGCACTGGACTTACCGGTGCTGTAGTCAATGCCGCTCCAACCTGGGATGGCGGCCGGGCGCGAGATGTCCTCCTTGGTGTAATCCATGAAGGCCACCAGGTACGCCAGATTGCTTTCAGTGCCGCGCGGACCCGTCATGCTCGACAGGTAACCGTTGGCGAGATACGTTGGAAAATACGTGCCGAAGTCGCTGCTCGTGGCGGTGAGCAGGAAGCTCGGATCGGTCTGGGCATGCGCCGCACAGGCGAGGCAGCACAGGCCGTATCCCAGTAAGCGCGCCGCCAGGCGCCGACGGAGTTTCATCCTCTGATCACCTGCCGGATGGAAGTGGAGTGCCTCTCCACGCGGAACCCCACGTGGAAGGGGTCGGACCCATGTCACACTCGAGCACTCCGCCGGCCTCGGCCTGCTGGTGGGTGATAACGGGAGCATCGAGCGGACCGCCGTTCAGTCGTGCCGATTGAATGTAGAGGTTGCCCGGGGAATTGCGCGGCGCCGACCCGACAAAGCGCCTGCCGCCTTGCAGGGTGAGCGTGAGTTTCGTGAACAGTGGGCTGCCGATCATGTATTCCCCCGTACGGCGGCGGCCAGCGTGCCAAACACACTTGCGGTGCGCATTTCAGCCCTTGATCCGCAACGCCTTGCCCTCGAATGGGTTCAGGTGCAGCCGCAGGCTTCCGTCTGCGCCGACAGCCAGCGTTGGCGCTTGGGGATCGAGGACATCGATGGCCTTCGAATCCGGCGTCGCGCCGCGAATGAGCACAGACTCATCTACCGCGCGATCCCCGAAGTTGATGGCCGTAATCTCGAGTCCCGACTTCTCCGGCAGCTCGTGCACCAGCACCAGCAGCCCCTTCGCCTGCACGCTCGGTACATCGGCCAGGCGTGCCGCGTACAGATGCAGGTTCGCACGCACCTTGAGCAGGCGCGCCAATTGTGAGGCGAACGAGTCGGGCTTCTTGAGCTGCTGCGGCAGCGAGCCGTACAGCGCCACGGCGCGCGGCAAGCCCGCCGCCGAGCGCATCGCCTTCGGGTTCGAACCGAGCAGGTCATAGGCGCCGCGGTTGATCCAGCGGGTGTCGCCGTCTGCGAGCCGTTCGCGCACCGAGGCAGCCGGAACGGTGAGCGCTCCCACCAGGTCCCAGCCCGACAGGGCGAACACACCCGGCTGCATGGCATTGTAGAAAGCAAGCAGCAGGTGCAGCCGCTTGATCTTCTCCACGTCGGCTGGCTTCAGCGTGGTGATGTCCCTGATGCCGAGGGTGGCGGCGATGACGGTAGCCGTTGTGCTGGCCACACCGTCGCCGAACTTCAGGTTGTAGGGGGCGCGTTCGCCGATGAGCCGCTCATACATCTCCCGATGCACGAGCTCGCGAAGCTCCTTGCCCGTCAGCTGTCTGCCCCGATACGGGAAGAGCTCATCCGCGTGCACGGCGAAGTGAAAGAGCCCCATGGTCAGCTCGTCGTGATTCTGCAGAGCATGGATCAGGCGCCCGGGGTCGATACCGTGCTTGCTCATGAGCTGGAACACCAGCCGCAGCAATTCCGCGTCTCCCGTGAGAAGCGCGTCGTCGTAGGCGGGGCGCGTCACGAAGTCGTAGGACAGATCCGGGCCGCCCTGCGACATTTCCTTCATGTTGTCCAGCGGCAGCGCCAGCTCCTCGAAAGTGAAACCTCCCAGCTTCCTCACCATGTCAGCGATGAGCTGATTCGCCGTCAGTGACAGCGGATGGCCAGCCCACCACACCCGTCCCGTGGGATCGCGCTCTATGCCGAGCAACCCGTTGGCATCCAGACGCAGCATGCCGTCCCCGAGCACGCCCAGCTCGTGCACCGCGTCACCGATTACCAGGCGTTCGGCGGCGAATGACGGGTCGAGCCAGTTGAGAGTGGGTTGACCCTGCTTGAAGTAGTGAAGGTATACCCAGCGGCGCTGTACTCCATCCGCGCCCCGCACGACATCCGTGGCGCTCCAGTCCGTATCCTTGACTCCGGGCTCGTAGAAAATCCCGGAATGGAGCTGTCCCACGATGTAGCCCTTGGCCTGCAGGGCGTCGATCGTGGCGGCACTCAAATTGACGGCGTCACGTCCGGCGGGAATGGCCGGCAGAAGCCCCCAGTCCGCAGGCTCGATGCGCACCATGTGGTAGAGACCGGGGTAGTCGGCGTACCCCCTCTCAGCCAGGCGGAAGTCAGGCCCCTTGCCGGTGTGCCCCGGAACGATGTCGCCGATGACGATCGCGCCATGGGTGCGCGCGGACGCGACCAGAGCCTTGTACTGCGCCTCGGTGCCGAAAGCAGGATCGATCTCGAAACTGATGCGGTCAAAATTGCCGTCGATGGAGGGCGTATAGGACAGATCGCGCACGCCACCCGAGCGCTTCATCGGACCGGTATGTATGCCCTGGATCCCGATCGCCTGGAAAGCGCTCCACAGCCGCTCATCGGCAAGCATGGCCAGGACGGATGTCCCGGGCGAGGCTGCAATGGTCGAGGCGGGATAGGCGGTGAACCAGACCGAGGCACGCGACACCGCCTCACGCGGCTGCGGCGTGCCGTAGGGATGCTGCCATTGCGCTCCGTTACCCGAGTAACTGCGCGCCAGCACTTGCGCCTGATGCAGCATCGAGCGCTCTTCGAGCCACTGAACGTAGCTTGTCGCATCGGCAGATACCGCCTGTCCGGCGGGCCTCTCGGGAGCCTCGGCCAGCTGAGCGCCGAACACCGCGGACCCCGTATACAGAAGTGCAGCGAGGCTGGTCGGAAGACGTTTCATCGTGGTGCGTCGAGTGTATCTTGCTTGGGCGCTGCGCGCGGCCGTGCGCTGCATCTTCAGCGCCACGTTACTTCGATCCTATCCCGGATGGGTCGCCTCGGGAGCACCACGAGGGCGGTGGCCTGCGCGGCATCCCAGGTTGCCGGTCCGACGTCCTTGCCGTCGACGGATATCGAGGCGGGTTTGCCGGCGGCGTGGATGCGCAGCTCATATGAGCGTGCCTGTAGCTGGCCCTGAAATGCGCCCTGGGTGGGCCCGATGAGCAGATGGTGGACGCCGGCGCTGCTCGTGGCGTACCTCAAGGCCGTCACGGCGTACTCGCCTTTATCGTAGGCAAGCGAAACCCCGTCATCTTCGTACAGATCGAAGCGGCCTTCACCCGACCCGTAGACGTTGAGGATGACCGGGTCGAGGGGCTTGGCATTGGAGTAGTCGCTCACGCCCTGTTCGGGGATAAGCGCGCCTTCGCGAACAAACACCGGCGTTTCATCCACACCGAAGTGCGCGCTAAAAGTCGCGCCTCCGGCATAGCCCTTGCCGCTGAAGAAATCGATCCACTGACCCGGTGGAAGATAGATGCTCTGATCGCCGTCCGGGTCAAGGACCGGAGCAATCAGCATCTCCTCTCCGAAGAAGTATTCGTGCGAGTGGCGGTAAGCCTCTTCGAGTTGCGGGTACTTGAGGTAGAGCGGCCGCAATATCGGGACGGAGTCGCGGTGCGCCAGCCACGTGTAGGTATAGAGATAAGGAATGAGTTGCGTGCGCAGCGTGAAGTACTTTCGCATCAGGGCGATGCCCTGATCGCCGTAGATCCAGGGCATGCGCAGGTTCCCCTCGCGGGGATTCGCGTGGGCGCTATGCATCCGCAGGATCGGGCTGAAGGTGCCGAACTCGATCCAGCGCGCGTACAGGTCGAAATCGATCTTCTTACCGTGAAATCCACCGATGTCATGGCTGATGTAGGGCACCAGGACGTTGCCGCCACGAGCCGTGAATGCGACCTCGTAGGCGAGCACGGGCCACTGCGAATACGTGTCGCCGGTGAAGAACCCCGGATAGCGCTCGCTCCCCCAGTCGCCGTAGCGGCCCAGGATGAACCCGCGCCGGCCGTTCTGCTGGGTGTAATCGAAGAACACCTTGTTGGTCCAGAGCTGCTTGTTGAGGCCGGGCATGTCAACGGCACCGCTGCCGCCATCCACCCACCAGAAGTCCACGCCTTCCTGCATCAGCGGGCCATGCAGATCGCGCATGAAAATCTCGGCCTGCTGCTGATTCGACAGATCGAAGTAGATCCGCTCGGGCGGCTCGACATCCCTGATCGCGGCCGGACCCAGCAGCAGCCCGCCACCACCCTCGCCGGCTTCCACGCGCAGCACGATCTGGTTCTGGCGGCCAGCCATGGTGTAGGGGGCCACGTCGGTATAGGTCAGCCGTTGCGGCCAACGGATTTTGCTATGGGTCGCCTCCTTGCCGTTGATGAATATCCGATAGCTCTTCCTGACCTCGCCTAAGTACAGATACAGTTTCTCAGGAAGCTTCGCCGGCAGTCGCACTGATGTCCGGTACCAGCCAACGCCCTGATAGCTCGCGTAGCCCTGCTGTTGCCAGGGCAGCCCGATGCGGATCGGCTTCCAGTGTGCAGCTTCGCCGTCGGCCGCGTACCAGTGATGCTCGAGACCCCGATCGTGAGGATCGGCGGAAAATTCCCACCGCTGCGAGATATCCAGGTCGAACGACGCCAGCGGGGGCAGCGCACGGCCGAGCGCTTTCAGCACCTGCGGTGCGTGGCTGTCGTTGAACGCCAGGATGCTCTCGTCAGTGTTGGCGTAGCCCGGATGATCGTTGAGGCTCAGCTTGATCCCATGGCTGTGCAACCAGCTCGAGAATTCCTGGGGATGCGGGATGAGCGGGCTCCAGTCATAGCCGCCGTCCCACCCGTAGTTGTGCCAGGCGAAGTCGAGCACCAGGGTGTCGAATGGAATCTGGTTGCGGCGCAGCCGTGTGACCTCCTCCTCGAGGCGCTGCTGGTTGTAGCTTTTGAAGTCCGGCTCCCCCGACTCCTCGGAGTCGGGAAAGTATTCGAAATTAAGGTCCGTCACCAGCGGACCAAGGACGTATCGGGGAATCATCGG
>CATPBM010000333.1 GCA_955652625.1 uncultured Steroidobacteraceae bacterium | reverse complement strand
GGTCGACGGTCAGCCGGTCGCCATCCGCATTGGTTGTCATTTCGGCCCGGTGATGCTCGAGAACCGCGACGTGTTTGGCGCCGCCGTGCATACGGCCAATCGCATGACCAGCCAGGCCAAGGCCGGGCAGATCGTTACCACCGCGACCACGGTCGACAAGCTGTCGCCCGAGTGGCGCGCCTCGTGCCGGCAGATCGACATCGCGACCCTCAAGGGTCAGGGGAGCGAGGTCGTGCTGTACGAGGTGCTGTGGCAGACCGAAGACGTGACCAGCATGGTGCCTGGCATTACCAGCGATTCGCGTCCGGCACGCAGTCTGCGTCTGCGGCTGCGGTTCGATGACCGCGAATTGCTGGTGGACGAGCGGCACTCGAGCATCACCATCGGTCGTGCCGAGGACAATGATGTCGTGGTGAAGGGGCACCTCATCTCCCGCCTGCATGCGCGCATCGAGATCAGCCGCAGCAAGTTCGTGCTGATCGATCAGAGCACCAACGGCACCTTCGTACAGAGCTCCGACGGGGAGGAATCGTTCGTGCGCCGCGACAGCCTGCAGATCAAGGGGCAGGGGATGATCGGGCTCGGGCGTCTGCCCGAGCAGGGCTCGCCGCAGACCATCCGCTTCACCTGCGAAGAGATCTGATGCGCGGCGCGCGGCTCAAGCGAGCCGCTGTTCGGTGTTCTTGAGCTCCGTGAGGAGCGCAGCCGGCAGGCGGTTGCCGTAACTGCTCAGATACTCGCGGATCTCGGCAAGTTCCTTGCGCCACAGCCCCGGATCCACGGTGAGCAGGGCGGCCAGCGCCTCAGGTCCCACGTTGAGGCCCCTGAGGTCGAGATCCTGAGGTCCCGGCAGCCAACCGATGGCCGACTCGACAGCGCCCGCCTTGCCCGCACAGCGACCCAGCATCCACGCCAGCACGCGCAGATTCTCCCCGTAGCCGGGCCACAGGAATTTGCCCTGCGCGTCGCGCCGGAACCAGTTGACCTGGTAGATGCGCGGCGGTCTCGCAAGCCTCGCCCCGACGCTGAGCCAGTGCTGCCAGTAGTCGCCGAAGTTGTAACCGCAGAACGGTTTCATCGCCATCGGATCGCGGCGCGTGACGCCGACCTGGCCAACTGCCGCGGCGGTCGTCTCGGAAGCAACCGAAGCGCCGACCAGCACGCCGTGTTGCCAGTCGCGCGCCTCGTAAACGAGCGGCGCAACCTCGCGGCGCCGGCCGCCGAACACCAGTGCCGAGATGGGCACGCCGCACGCGTCTTCGCTGTGGGGTGACCAGGCGGGATTGCGCCTTGCGGACACCGTGAAACGCGAGTTGGGATGCGCCGCCGGGCCGCGCGCCGGATCGTACCGGCGTCCCTGCCAGTCGAGGACCGGCTTGCCCGTAGTGAGGCCCTCCCACCAGGGCTGGTTGTCGGCGGTGAGCGCGACGTTGGTAAACAATGTGTCACGCCGGATCATCTCGTAAGCGTTGCGGTTGGTGTCCGGGTTGGTGCCAGGCACCACACCGAACAGGCCCGCCTCGGGATTGATGGCCCACAGCCGTCCATCCGCACCAGGATGCAGCCAGGCGATGTCGTCGCCCACCGTGAACACGCGCCAGCCCGGCAGCGATCCGGGCGGGATCAGCATTGCGAGGTTGGTCTTGCCGCAGCCGGATGGGAATGCGCAGGCGACGTAATGAGTCTCGCCGCTGGGGTTCTGCAGCCCCACGATCAGCATGTGCTCGGCGAGCCACCCCTCGGTGCGCGCCTGCCAGCTGGCGATGCGCAGCGCGTGACACTTCTTGCCGAGCAGCGCATTGCCGCCGTAACCGGAGCCGAAGCTCTCGATCGAGAGCTCCTCGGGGAAGTGCATGATGAAGCGTCGCTCCGGGTCGAGCTCGCCGGTCGAGTGCAGGCCGCGCACGAAACTACCGTTCTGGGCAATACGCTCGAGGGCCGCGCGCCCCGCCCGGGTCATGATGAGCATGTTCAGCACGACGTAGGGGCTGTCGGTGATTTCCACTCCGCAGCGCGACAGCGGCGAATCGATCGGCCCCATGCAATACGGGATCACGTACAGCGTGCGCTCGCGCATGCAGCCGCGAAACAGCTCGCGCAGTTTTGCGTGTGCCTGCTGCGGGTCCATCCAGTTGTTGTTCGGACCTGCATCTTCGGGCGAACGTGTGCAGATGTAGGTGAGATGCTCGACGCGTGCCACGTCGTTCGGCGCGGAACGGGCCAGGTGACAGCCGGGGAAGTGCTGCTCGTTCAGCGCCTTGAGCTCGCCGTTCTTCAGCAGCTGCGCGGTCAGCTCGCGCGCTTCCGCTTCGGTGCCCTCGCACCACTGGATGGCGCGCGGCTGCGTCAGCTCGCGCACCGATTCCACCCACTCGGCCACGGTGCGGCTCAAGCGCGGAAGCGGGGTCAGCATGTGCGCGGCGGTAGCCATCGGAAAGGGGCCAAGTATATCCCGGGCTGCTCCTGGGCCCTGCTAGAGTAGCAACGCGTCACCCTTCTCTGTCAATGCCGCGCCGCGCGCCAGTTTGCAGCAAATTCAGGAAGATATAGCTCTCGACACGGCGTGCTCACACGCGCCAGGATCATCCGCTGGTCCCGGGGCTCCCCCAGATGTTGGATCTTGAGGACATATTCGGTCGCGGCGGGCCGCTCGAGAGGGCGCTGCCGGATTTCAAGGTGCGGCGCGAGCAGCTGCGCATGGCCGAGCGCGTCGCCTCCGCGCTCGCGGCGCGCGAGTCCCTCGTCGTGGAGGCGGGCACGGGCACCGGCAAGACCTTCGCCTACCTCGTGCCGGCGTTACTCTCGGGCGCGCGCGTGCTGATCTCCACCGGTACGCGCACGCTGCAGGATCAGCTGTTCTCGAAGGATCTGCCGCTGGTGGCGGCCGCCCTGGGCCGGCCGGCGCGCGTGGCGCTGCTCAAGGGCCGTGGCAATTATCTGTGCCGCTATCGCCTCGAGCGCTCCGAGGAGGCGGCCGAGCAGCTCGCACTGATGACGGGCGCCGTGCCGCGCGCGAACGCCTCGCACAGCATGCTGGCGCGCATCCAGCGCTGGGCGCGCACCACGCAGCGCGGTGATCTCGCGGAGGTGCGCGGTCTGGCGGACACTCATCCGGTGTGGGGTCAGGTCACCTCCACGCGTGAGAGTTGCCTTGGCGTGCGTTGCCCTGAGATTTCCCGCTGCCACGTTGCGCTCGCGCGCCGCGAGGCGCTCGAGGCGGACATCGTCATCGTCAATCACCACCTGCTGCTGGCGGATCTCGCGCTCAAGGAGGATGGGTTCGGCGACCTGCTCGGAAGCGCCGACGCCGTCATTCTCGATGAGGCACACCAGATTCCGGATCTCGCGACCCAGTTCTTCGGCGCCAACGTCAGCAGCCGTCAGGTCGAGACGCTGATGAAGGACGTGCGTCTGGAGTTGACCGCGCAAGCGGTGCGCAGCGCGCAGGACGTTCTGCAACAGGTGCGCGCCGCAGAGGATGCCCTGCAGGGTCTGCGCGCAGCGCTGCCGGGCGCGGCCGGGCGGCTGGCGTGGACAGCGGATAGCGCGGGCCTCGGTGCGCCGGTACACGCGCTCCTGCAGGCGCTGGAAGCGCTGGCCGCGGTGATCGGGGCCGCGGATGAGCAAGGCGCGCTCGCGCCGCACGCCGAGCGTGCCGCGGAGTTGGCAGCGAATCTGGCCCGCATTGCCGCGGTCGATGAGCTGGAAGGAGCCAGAACGCTCGAGGTCACCGCGCGCGGTGTCACTTTGAGCCTCATGCCATTCGACATTTCCGTTCGTTTTCGCTCACTCGTGCAGGCGCGTCGCGGCGCCTGGATCTTTACCTCCGCGACGCTCTCTGTCGGGGAAGAGTTCGGGCACTTCACCGGCAGGCTCGGACTTGCGCAGGCGCCGACACTCAAGATCGACAGCCCCTTCGATCACGAGCGCCAGAGCCTGCTGTACCTGCCAGCAGGACTGCCCGAGCCGGCCTGCGCGGGCTACGTGGCCGCGGTGATCGATACCGCGATGCCGCTCATCGAGGCAGCAGGCGGCGGAGCTTTCGTGTTGTTTACCAGTCATCGCGCATTGTCGCAGGGTGCGGCGCTGCTGCGCGCGCGCTGGACGCAGGCGGCACCGTACCGGCTGTTCGTGCAGGGTGAGGCGCCGCGCGAGCGGCTGCTGCAGGAGTTCCGCGCCGACGGCAACGGCGTGTTGCTCGGCACGGCGAGTTTCTGGGAAGGCGTGGATGTGAAAGGAGAGGCGTTGCGCCTGGTGGTGATCGAGAAGCTTCCGTTCGCATCTCCGGAGGATCCGCTGGTGCGCGCGCGCATCGAGCATCTCACCGCAAGCGGCGGCAACGCTTTCCGCGATTACCAGCTGCCGGAGGCGGCGCTCGCGCTCAAGCAGGGTGCCGGGCGCCTGATCCGCAGCGAGGATGACTACGGGGTGGTCGTCATTTGCGATCCGCGCATGGTGGGCCGCGCCTACGGGCGGGTGTTTCTCGCGGCCCTCCCGGCCATGAGCGTCACCCAGGAGCGCGAAGAGGCCCTGCGGTTCCTGCGCCGCCACGCGCCGCGCGCGGCGGCCGGCGCACGCACCGCAGTCGCACCGTGAGAATTCTCGCGCTCGATACCGCGACCGAGAACTGCTCGGTCGCGCTTCTCATTGACGGGCGGTTGGTTGCGCGCGAAGCGCTCCTCGAGCGCGGCAACGCCGAGCACATCCTGCCGATGACGGATGAAGTGCTGGCTGAGGCAGGTCTTGCACTGTCGGGGCTGACGGCCATCGCTTTCGGTCGCGGTCCGGGGGCCTTCACGGGTGTGCGCCTGGCCGCGAGCGTCACCCAGGGGCTCGCCTTTGGCGCGGGCTTGCCGGTGGTGCCCGTCTCGGACCTGCAGGCCGTGGCACAGCGAGTCTTCGACACCGAAACCGGTGCCGCCCGGGTTCTGGTCTGCAGCGACGCGCGCATGCACGAGGTGTATTGGGGGTGCTTTGAGCGCGGGCCGGAGGGGCTGGCCGCGCCCGTTGGGGCCGAACGGGTCGGCAGGCCCGGCACCGTGACACTGCCAGCGGCATGGTCGGGGGAGGCGAGGGCCGCGGAAGGCCGGTCGGGGCCCGGTGGGGTGCGGGGAGCAGGCTCCGGATTCCGCGCGTACCCGCAGTTGCGCGAGGCCTTCGCCGCCCGAGTGGAGGGCTTCGATGAGAGGCTGCTGCCGCGTGCCGCGGAAATTGCGCGCCTGGCGTTGCCCGAGGTGGCTGCCGGGCGAATTCTGTCCGCTGATCAGGCACTTCCGGTGTATTTACGTGACGAGGTCGCTCACTCGACCCAGGCTCCGGTCATCAAAGTGACACCCCATTAAGGCAGTGTCATGAATCTTCAACACAGTGCCTCTGTAATACCCCCGCCCTTTAAATCGGCAGCACCAATGCCCGCGAAACAGGTCTTGATTGTCGAGGATGAGCGGCCGATCCGCGAGATGATCGCTTTCGGCCTGAAGCGCGCCGGATTCGACGTGCGGGAGGCGGAGGATTGCCGCGCCGCACGAGCAGCACTCGCGGACGCGCGCCCGGACCTGGTGCTCGTGGATTGGATGCTTCCGGACATGAGCGGGCTCGAGCTCACGCGTGCGCTAAAGCGCGACCGTGAGACGCGCGAGCTGCCGATCATTCTACTCACCGCTCGTTCCGAGGAAGGTGACAAAGTCGCAGGGCTTGAGGGCGGTGCGGAT
>CATPBM010000332.1 GCA_955652625.1 uncultured Steroidobacteraceae bacterium | reverse complement strand
GTCCCAGTGTGGCTGGTCGTCCTCTCAGACCAGCTACGGATCGTCGCCTTGGTAGGCCGTTACCCTACCAACTAGCTAATCCGGCTTCGGCTCATCCATCGGCGCAAGGTCTTGCGATCCCCTGCTTTCTCCCGTAGGACTTATGCGGTATTAGCCAACCTTTCGGCTGGTTATTCCCCACCATTGGGCAGATTCCGAAGCATTACTCACCCGTTCGCCGCTCGTCAGCATGTATTGCTACACCTGTTACCGCTCGACTTGCATGTGTTAGGCACGCCGCCAGCGTTCAATCTGAGCCAGGATCAAACTCTTCACTTGAAGATTTCGAGAATCATCAAAAAGAGTGGATCCAAATTGGCTCCAACTTACTGCTGGACTTACATTTTGGTCACTCGGTCATTTCGCCAAAGGCTCTTGACGCGAGTCCCCACACAAATTACCTGCCAAACTTTTAAAGAGCACCCCGAAAGCGCGGTGGCTTGGGGAATAGATGGCCCACAACCTCGCCACCCCCGCCGCATTGCGGCCGGGGCTGCAAGGGGCGCGCAGTATAGCCCCGATTAAGGGCTTGTCAACGCATTGTCATCCGGGCGCGACGGCTCTTTGTGAGGGGACGTTAGGGGCCCGCCGAGCCTGCGGGCCAAGGCCCCAAACCACCCTCCCGAGCCCTTTTTTGGGCGGCCCGACCGCTAGGCCGACCCGCCTAAATAGGTCGGATTCGCCTTCCTCAGCATGCTCAAGCTTAAGCTTTACCTCTGACCTCAGGCCTTACGCTCGAGCTTAAGCTTGGCGAAGCGCCGCGATCCCACCTGGAAGACGTGTTCGGCACCGGCCGTCAGGGTCAGACCCCGGTCGGTCACCCGCGTTCCGTCGATTCGTACCGCCCCCTCGTCGATCTTGCGGTTTGCCTCCGAGGTGCTCGCTGCAAGGCCCGCTTCCTTTAGAAGGTTCGCAATCCGCACGGCGCCCTCGACCTGGATCACCTTAAGCGGCAGGTCATCCGGGATCGCCTTCTCGCTCACCCGCGCGGTGAAGTTCCTCTGGGCGCGCTCGGCGGCGGCCGGATCGTGGAAACGGGCCACGAGCTCGCGCGCCAGCTCGAACTTGATGTCGCGCGGATTCCGCCCCTCTGCCGCCGCACGCCTCAGGGCCGCGATGTCGGCGAGCGGGCGCAACGACAGTAGCTCGAAGTAGCGCCACATGAGAGCGTCGGATATCGACATCACCTTGCCGAACATGCTGTCGGGCTCTTCGGTGATGCCGATGTAGTTGCCCAGGGACTTCGACATCTTGCTGACGCCATCCAGGCCCTCGAGCAGCGGCATGGTCATGACGACCTGCGGCTCCTGTCCGTAGGCCTCCTGCAGCGTGCGGCCCACCAGCAGATTGAACTTCTGGTCCGTCCCACCGAGCTCCACGTCCGCACGCATGGCGACCGAGTCGTAACCCTGCGCGAGCGGATAGAGGAACTCGTGGATGGAGATCGGCACACCCGCCTTGTAGCGCTTGGAGAAGTCGTCGCGCTCGAGCATGCGCGCGACCGTGTAGTGCGCGGACAGCCTCACGATGTCCTCGGCTTTGAGCGCCGACAGCCAGCGTGAGTTGAAATCAATCCTGGTGCGCTCGCGGTCGAGGATCTTGAACACCTGGGTTTCGTAGGTGTGGGCGTTGGCCTGGATCTCCTCGGGTGTGAGGGCAGGACGGGTGACGTTGCGGCCGGAAGGATCGCCGATCAGGCTCGTGAAATCCCCGATCAGGAAGGTCACTTCGTGGCCGAAATCCTGGAAGCGCCGCATCTTGGTGAGCAGCACCGTGTGCCCGAGATGAAGATCGGGCGCGGTCGGATCGAAACCCGCCTTCACGCGCAGCGGCGCGCCACGCTTGAGCTTCTTCACGAGATCGGCGGCGAGAAGCACCTCGTGCGCGCCGCGCTCGAGCTCTGCGATCTGGTCCTCGAAATGCATCCTCGGTCCCGTGACATTGGTCCTGACTGAGCTCAGGCGGGGGCGTAAGTTAACTACACGACACCGTTCGGATAGTTAACATACATTGACCCCAGGGTCGCGAGTCCGGTACGGTGCGCCCTTTTAAGACATCCGGACACGCGTTGTCGATGGCACTCAACTTCAAAGCAGTCGGAAATCGCCTCGGGGCTCTGCGCCGCCTTCCCTCGGCAGCCTTCTGCTTGCAAGCTGCTGCCTGTGCCGTCGTCGCCTGGTCCTTGTGGCACGGCGGCCTGAGCAGCGCGCCCGCACTCGACAAAGCCCCACCCGCCACCAAACCGGACGCTCGGGCCGGCACGCCCGTGAGCGCCGCCCCGGCGCCCGGCCAAGCCGCCCCAATCAGCCTCGCCGCGACACCGCTCGCGGGCGCGCAGATCGCCGGCGCGCAGCTCGCGCTCTCCAGAATCGACGTCATCGTGACCCGCAACGACACGCTCGATCGCATCTTCCGGCGCCTGAAGCTCAGCCTGGCGGACCTTGCCTCAATACGCTTCCTCCCCGGGGCGCGCACGAACCTGGACAGCCTGCGTCCCGGTGAGTCGTTGCACCTCATGCACAAGGACGGACAGCTCTTCGGGCTCGAACGGCGCCTGAACGAGAGCCAGACGCTCAAGGTGTCGCGCGATGTCGGCGGGCTCAAGGCCGACGTGGTGCAAAACGCCCTCGACAGCCGACGGCGCACAGTGCGCGGACGTATCGACAGCTCGCTCTTCGAAGCGGTGCAAGCCGCCGGCGCGCATGACCAGACCGCGGTCGCGCTTGCGGATATCTTCGGCTGGGACATCGACTTCGTGCTCGACGTGCGCCCCGGCGACGCCTTCGTGGTGACCTACGAGGAGATCTGGCGCGATGGCGCGTACGTGAAAGACGGCCCCATCGAGGCTGCCGCGTTCGTGAACCAGGGGCACGAGTACCGCGCGGTGCGCTACACCGATCCCGAAGGCGGCTCGCATTTCTACACGCCTGAGGGCAAGAGCCTGCACAAGGCCTTCCTGCGCGCGCCGGTGGAATTCACCCGGGTGAGCTCGCGCTTCAATTCGGCGCGCAGGCACCCGATCCTGAACCTTATCCGCGCCCACAAGGGTATCGACTACGCAGCCCCCATCGGCACGCCGGTGAAAGCCGCCGGCGATGGCCGTGTCCGCTTCGCCGGCAATAAGGGCGGCTACGGCAACGTGGTCGAGATCGAGCACTCGGCGAGCATCGTGACGGTCTACGGGCACCTGTCGCGCTTCGCCCACGGCACCCACGCCGGAGCACGCGTGACGCAGGGCACCGTCATCGCCTATGTCGGCATGACCGGGCTCGCCACCGGCCCGCACCTGCACTACGAATATCGGGTCAACGGGGAGTTCAAGAACCCCCAGACCGTGGCGCTGCCCGGCGCCGCGCCCATCGATGCCCGCTGGAGCGCGGACTTCCTCACCCGCTCGGCGCCGCTGCTTGCCACCCTGGACGCCCCGCAGGGGCCGGTGCTCGTCTCACGCTGAAGAGGCGCCCGCCGCTTCGGGGCTGAAGGTTCACGGTACCGTCCTTTTGCGCTGGTATCCTGTGAAACCCCAGAGCCGCCAGCCGTGCGGCCTAAGGAATGGGTGATCAAAGCCGATGGATTCGCCGGACCTCAAGGCGCCGCAGCACTACATCAACCGGGAACTCTCGTTCCTCGAGTTCAACCAGCGCGTTCTGGATCAGGCGTTCGATGAGTCCGTGCCGCTGCTCGAGCGGCTGAAGTTCCTGTGCATCTCCTGCAGCAACCTCGATGAGTTCTTCGAGATCCGCGTCTCGGGCCTGAAGCAACTGCAGGAGCTGGGCGGTGGCCAGCTCGCCGCCGACGGCATGACGATCCCCGAGCAGCTCACCGCCATCCATGATCGCGCCACGCGCCTGGTCACCGACCAGTACCGCTGCCTGAACGAGCTGCTGCTGCCGAAGCTCGCCGCGGAAGGGGTGCCGCTCCTGTGGCGCAAGGACTGGAACGCCGAGCAGGCGCTGTGGCTCGAGCAGTACTTCGAGCGCGAGATCGAGCCGGTGCTCTCGCCGCTGGGACTTGACCCCGCGCGGCCCTTCCCGCGCATCCAGAACAAGAGCCTGAACTTCATCGTGCGGCTCGAGGGCAAGGATGCGTTCGACCGCGACAGCGAGCTCGCCATCGTGCAGGCGCCGCGCTCGCTGCCGCGCGTGGTGCCGCTGCCGGGCGCGGGTGCGGGCCGCGGCTGCGTGCTGCTATCTGCCATCGTGCAGGCATTCGTGCCGAAGCTCTTCACCGGGATCAAGGTGATCGGCTGCTACCAGTTTCGCGTCACCCGCAACAGCGACCTGTTCGTCGATGAGGAAGAGATCGATGACCTGCGCCGCGCGCTCGAGGGCGAGCTCGCACACCGCCGCTATGGCGCGGCCGTGCGCCTCGAGACCTCGAACGACTGCCCCGAGGACATGGTGAAGTTCCTGCAGGCACAATTCGCCTCCAACGGCCTCGACACCTACCCGGTCGCAGGCCCGGTCAACCTGAATCGCCTCTCGGCGGTGTACGACCTGGTGCAGCGCTCGGACCTGAAGTACCCGATTTTTACTCCCGGGGTCCCGAAGCGCCTGGTGGGAGCGACCGATCTCTTCGCCTGCATCCGCGCCAAGGACGTACTGCTGGAGCACCCGTTCGAGAGCTTCGGGCCGGTGATGGATTTCCTGCGCCAGGCGGCGGCCGACCCGCAGGTGCTCGCCATCAAGCAGACCCTCTACCGCGCCGGGCACGACTCCCCGCTCGTGGATGCGCTGGTGGCGGCCGCGAACGCCGGCAAGGACGTCACGGTCATCGTCGAGCTGCGCGCGCGCTTCGACGAGGAAGCGAACATCGAGCTGTCCAACCGCCTGCAGGAAGCCGGCGCGCACGTCATGTACGGGGTCGTGGGCTACAAGACGCACGCGAAGCTTGCGCTGGTGGTGCGGCGCGAGGCCGGGGGGATCCGGCGCTACTGCCACCTCGGCACCGGCAACTACCACCCGCGCAGCGCGCGCGCCTACACCGACTATGGTCTCTTCACCTGCGATGACGAGATCGGCCAGGACGTCCATGAGCTGTTCCTGCAGCTCACGAGCCTCACGCAGACCCCGAAGCTGAACCGCCTCACGCAATCCCCCTTCGGCATGCACGAAATGGTGCTCGAGAAGATCGCCCGCGAGGCCGAGCACGCGCGCGCCGGGCGCCCGGCCCGGATCATGGTCAAGATGAACGCGCTGGTGGACGCGCAGTGCATCGTGGCGCTCTACCGCGCCTCGCGCGCCGGCGTGAAAATCGATCTCATCGTGCGTGGCGTGTGCGCGCTGCGCCCGGGAGTGCCGGGGGTGTCGGAGAACATCTCGGTGCGCTCGATCGTCGGGCGCTTCCTCGAGCACTCGCGCGTCTTCTACTTCGAGAACGGGGGCGAGCCGGACCTGTTCTGCGCCAGCGCCGACTGGATGGAGCGCAACTTCTTCCGGCGCGTGGAAGTGGCCTTTCCGATGCGGTTGCCCGAGCATGCCGAGCGCATCCGCCGTGACCTGGACGTGTACCTCAAGGACAACTGCCAGGCGTGGAAGCTGTGCCCCGACGGCAGCTACGAGCGCCTGGGCCGCGACAGTGAGCGCGTGCTCAACGCCCAGACGGAGCTGCTCAGCACCTACGCCGCAGGGCCCATCGCGGTCGTTTGAAGCTCAGCGCCCGCGGCTGAAGACGCGCAACCGAAAGCCGCTGGCGCGCAGATACAGCACTTCCTGCTGCAGGTCCGCAAACGTCAGCGGATGCTCCTTCAGCCAGCGCGCCGGGAAGCGCACCTCGAGGGATTTGGGCGTCGCCGCGAGCTCGATCGGCGGCAGCGCGGTGGTGCTTCGACCGCGATGCAGGAGCACCGCCAGCCGCAGCAGCACGATGAGATGCACGGCGCTGCGGTCCCAGGGCGGCACCAGCTCCTCGATGCGATCGAGGGTCAGCTTTCTGCGATGTGCGCCCACCAGGCGTGCGAGCAGGCGCTGCTCCTCGCGCGGGAATCCGGGCATGTCGCCGTTCTCGAGAAGGTAGGCGCCGTGGCGGTGATAGCCGCTGTGGGACACATCGAGGCCGATCTCGTGCAGCCGCGCGGCCCACTTCAATGCCAGGTGCGCGAGCGGCTCTTCCAGCTTCCAGGTCTCGCGCGTCTGCTCGAGGAAATCCCGCACCGTCGCCTCGACCCGCTCGGCCTGCGACACGTCCGCGTGGTAGCGCTGCTGCATGCCGCGCACGGTGCGCTCGCGCGCATCCTCGCGCTTGTAGCGGCCGAGCATGTCGTACAGCAGCCCCTCGCGCATCGCGCCATCGGCGATCTGCATCTCCTTGATGTCGAGCTGCGCGAACACTTCCGCGAGGATCGCAAGGCCCCCCGGGAACACCGGGCGGCGGTCTTCGGTGATCGGCTCGAGATTCAGCTCACGCGTGTGACCGGCCTCGATGCAGTACTCGATGGCGCGGGCCAGGCCTGCCGGCGTGATGACTTGCGCCTGGGAATCGAGCGCGCGGATCGCCTCGCCAATGGCGCGCACGGTGCCCGAGCTCCCGGCGCAGGTGTCCCAGCCGCGGCGGCGGAATGCCGCCTGCACCGGCTCGAGCTCCAGGCGCGCCGCGAGCCGTGCGCGCTCAAAGCGCTTGGCGGAGATCTTGCCGTCGCGGAAGAACCGTTCGCTGAGCGCGACGCAGCCCATCTGCAGGCTCTCCAGCTCCAGAGGCGCGAGCCCCTCGCCGATGATCAGTTCGGTGCTGCCGCCGCCGATGTCGGCGACCAGGCGCTTGCCCGCCTCGTTCGGCATGGTGTGGGCGACGCCGCAGTAGATGAGGCGGGCCTCTTCCATGCCG
>CATPBM010000331.1 GCA_955652625.1 uncultured Steroidobacteraceae bacterium | reverse complement strand
TTCCTTGAGCCATCACTACTCTCCTTTGAGTAAAACCGCACAGCCCGCAAATGCGGGGGGCCACCGCGGTGTGAATGCAACGTAATATGAACCCCTCTTTAAGGAGCATACGCCCACTGGCGGGCGAGGGAAAATAAGCGGAATCTGACACGGGGCTGTAGGCGCACGCCCTGACCGCTCAGCCCTAAGCCACTGACTCCATTGGCTTCTACGGCATCACATGGTCGATCACGAGGCTCGCCACGCCGTCCCGGCCTACGCGATAGGTGACCTCGCCCACCGGATCGCCGCTCGCGCCGAGCGGGTTGCCCGAGCGGGCGATGCGCGCCACCACCTGCACGCTTTGCCCCACCGCAAAGGCTCGCCCGGAAATGACCGAGTCCGATGCGCTCAACGAAACACTCTGCGGGAAGCGGCTTTCGAGGCGCTTTGCCGCAAGCGGCGGGCCCGCGCGCGCCGGGTCGCGCACAAACACGAATAGCGGCGCGTTGCTCGGGACGGCGGCCACTGTGGAGGCGAGCGTGACGTTCACCCGCACCAGCGGCGAGTCGGCTTTCGCACTACCCGCCGCCGCGGGTGCGGCCAGCTTCTCGTCGATGGCGCTGATCTGCTGCTCGAGAATCGGACGGACCGCGGCCGGGGGATTCATCGCGAGAAGCTTCACGAAGCGCTGCCGCGCCAAGGCCAGATCCCCGTGACGCGCCGCCACCGCCGCACCGAAGAACAGCGCCTTGCCCGAGTCCGGCGCCAGCACCAGCGCGCGCTCGATGAGCCGCCCGGCGCGGCCGTCGAGTTCAGCTTCGTCGCTGAGCGCCAGCGCCTCCGCCTCGCCCGTGAGCGCATCCGCGCTCTTGCCGCCGCTCAGCCGCTCGGCGCGCTCGTACGCCCTGAGCGCCAGCGGATACTCCTGCAGCACGGTGTACGAGCGCCCGAGCATCAACCAGCCCTCGAGATTATTCGGATCGCGCTCGAGTTGGCGCGCGAGGTGCGCGACCATGGTCTGAGGAGAATCCCCCGCGGAGGAGGTTCGCCACGGCCAGTTGCTCCAGGTGACGTACAGGAGCGCGGAACCGATGATGAGCAGGCTCGCTGCCCCCAAAGCCGCCCAGGACGCGGGGCCCGCGCTGCCCGAGCGGCGCCTGAGCAGCGGGATCGCCACCGCCGCGACCCCTGCCAGGGTCAGCCCGGCTGCCAGCAGCACAAAGGCAATCATCGCGAGTCGCCGTCCTCGCCGAGGCTGTCGTGATCGGCGCCGAGGAGCGTCGTGCGTTCGCGTACCACGCGCCACGACACCAGCACACCGATGAGCAGTAACACGCCGGGCGCGCCCCACAGCCAGGCGTTGCGCAAACTGTAGGCTGGACGAAAGAGGATGAAGTCACCGTAACGCGCGGCCATCCAGGCGCGTATCTCACTATCGGACTTGCCTGCGAGCAGCTGGTCGCGCACCTCGCGACGCAGATCCGCGGCCAGATCCACCGGCGAGTCAGCGATCGCCTCATTCTGGCATTGCATGCAGCGCAGCTCATGGGTCAACGCCACGTAGCGGCTTTGCAGCACAGGGTCCGGAAGTTGGGTCGGATCGACCGCCCAAAGCGTACCCGTGCGCAGCAGCGCGACGCACGCGCTCAGCGTCAGCGCCAGGACGATGCGCCGCATCAGGACTTCGCCGTCGCGGCCGGCGGCGGCAGCCGCGGCAGGATCTCGCGCGTCCAGATCTCGTCGCTCAGCGCGCCGATGTGCTTGTACACGATGATGCCCTGTGGATCGACGAGAAACGTCTCGGGAGCGCCGTACACACCCCAGTCGATCGCCGCGCGCCCCGACCGATCCACCGCGATGGTGTCGTAGGGATTGCCGAGTTGCGCGAGCCAGGCAAGCGCCTGGGCGTCGTCATCTTTCCAGTCAAGGCCGATCAGCGGCACGCGGCCCGAGCGGTGGACCGTCAGCAGCATGTCGTGCTCCGCGCGGCATTCCACGCACCACGTGCCCCAGACGTTCAACAGGTACCAGCGCCCCTTCAGATCAACCGAGCGCACCACGTGCGCGGGGTCCGTCAGATTCGGTAGCGTGAACTGCGGGGCGGGCCTGCCGAGCAACGGTGAGGCGATCAGCCCCTTGTCGGGCGAGTGCCGGATACCGATGGCGAGCACCACGGCGAGCAGTGCAAACAGCCCGAGGGGAAGCAGAAAGCGGTTCATGCCGCCGGCTCGGTGGCCACGGCCGCGGACTCCGTGCCCGGCGCCTTCAGCGCGCGGTATCGCCGGTCGGATGCGGCCAGGCCGCCGCCGATCGCCATGACGAGTGCCGCCAGCCAGATGAGGCTCACCAGCGGCCGGATCTGGATGCGCAGACTCCAGCGTCCGGCGCCGAGGTCTTCTCCGAGGGCGATGAGGATGTTGTTGCCGCGGCTCATTTTGATGGCGGTTTCGCTCGTCACCTGGTGCTGCACCCAGTACTGACGCTTCTCCGGCTTGAGCACGGCAACCGGCGCCCCGTGGCGCGTGACCCGCACTGTCGCACCCAGGGCGTCGTAGTTCGGGCCCTCCACCGGACGCACGCCCTGGAACTGGAACTCGTAGCCCCCGACGCGGGCCGTTGCGCCCGGTGCCAGCGCCACGTCCTGCTCGGTGGTGAAGGATTGCACCGTGGTGAGTGCGATGACCGCCATGGCCAGCCCCAGGTGGGCGATGGTCATTCCCATCACGGCGCGCGACAGCGTAAGGCCCCGCCGCCAGCGATCGAGCGGATCCACGAGTGAGGACAGGACGATCCACACCCCGAGGGTTGCGCCCACCGGAGTCAGCAAGTGACCGTGGGAGTAGATACCGAATGCGAGGCCGCAGCCAAGCACCGCTGCGGCGATGAACGTATAAAGAAGCGCGCGCTGCTTGTCCTTGAGGCGCCCACGCCTCCAGTTCGAGTGGATGCCGACCGACAGGAGCGCGAGCAGCGGCAACATTGACAGCAGGAAGGTCGGATTGAAGTACGGGGGTCCGACGGAGACGGTGCCAAGCTTGAGCGCATCGGAGATCAGGGGCGCGAGCGTCCCGGCGAATACGGTCGCCGCGGCGATGACCAGCAACACATTATTAAAGAGGAGAAACGACTCGCGCGCGCCAAGCTCGAACCCGGCGGTGGATTTCAGCCGTGGCGCCCGCCAGGCGTACAGGCTCAGTGCCCCACCGATCATGATGACGAGAAACGCCAGAATGAAAACGCCGCGCTTCGGATCGGCCGCGAACGAATGCACCGACACCAGTACCCCCGAGCGCACCAGGAAAGTGCCGACCATGCTCAGGGAAAAGGCGAGGATCGCCAGCAGCAGGGTCCAGCTCTTGAAGAGGCCGCGCTTGTCGGTGACGGCGAGCGAGTGCACCAGGGCCGTGCCCACGAGCCACGGCATGAAGGAAGCATTCTCCACCGGATCCCAGAACCAGAAGCCGCCCCAGCCCAGCTCGTAATACGCCCAGAGGCTCCCGAGCGCGATGCCGCAGGTGAGAAATGCCCAGGCGGAGGTCGTCCACGGCCGCGTCCAGCGCGCCCAGTTCTGGTCGAGCTTTCCCTCGAGCATCGCCGCGCAGGCGAACGCGAATGCCACAGCGAACCCGACGTACCCGGTATAGAGGAT
>CATPBM010000330.1 GCA_955652625.1 uncultured Steroidobacteraceae bacterium | reverse complement strand
GACGAAGGGCGCACAGCGAGTCATGGAATTCCGGGACTACTACAAGATCTTGGGCGTCGAGCGCGCCGCCACCGCGGACCAGATCAAGGCGGCTTACCGGCGCCTGGCGCGCAAGTACCACCCGGACGTCAGCAAGGAGGCCAACGCTGAGGCGCGCTTCAAGGAGATGCAGGAAGCGTACGAGGTACTGAAGGATCCCCAGAAGCGCGCCGCCTACGACGAGCTCGGGAGCGGCTGGAAGTCGGGACAGCAATTTCGTCCGCCGCCAGATTGGGGCAGCGGCTTTGAGTTCGCGGGAGGCCCGCGCGGGTCCCGCCGCGCTCGCAGTTCCGGCCGCACGGGGCCCGCGGGCGCGGCTGGCGCCGGCTTTGAGGGGTCCTCGCGTGAGCAGGACTTCAGCGACTTCTTCTCCTCGCTGTTCGGCGGCAGCTCGCCTTTTGCCTCGGGCGGCGCGGCCCGAGCCGGGGGCCGCGATCATCACGCGCGTGTCGACATCGATCTCGAGGAAGCCTTCCGCGGCACGACGCGCACGCTCGAGCTGCGGCACCCGGAGTTAAAGCCCGACGGCACCGTGGAGTTACGGTCGCGCACCGTGCGCGTCACGATTCCGGCAGGCGTCACGGAAGGGCAGCTCATCCGGCTCGCGGGCCAGGGAGAGTCCGCACCCGGCGAGGGCCGCGCCGGGGACCTGTATCTCGAGGTGCACATCCAGCCGCACCGTCTGTATCAGCTCGACAACCGCGACGTTACGATCACCTTCCCGGTTGCGCCCTGGGAGGCGGCGCTCGGAGCATCGGTTACCGTGCCGACGCTCGGGGGACCGGTCGAGATGCAGATTCCGGGCGGCAGCCAGTCCGGGCAGAAACTGCGCCTGCGCGGGCGCGGCCTGCCGGGCTCACCTCCCGCAGACCAGTACGTGCAGTTGAAAGTGGTGCTGCCGCCGGCGACTTCGCCGCAGGCGAAGGCAGCGTACGAGGACATGCGCGCCAAGCTCGATTTCGACCCGCGCGCGGACCTGACGAGGTGATGAATGGTACGGGTAAGTCATGTGCTCGAGGCCCGCGTACTTGGCGACGGTGACTGGATCGCCGCCACCGAAATCTGCCAGCTGTGCCGCATCGATCTGGATGCGATGATGGAGCTCGCCGCGCTCGGGGTCGTGGAGCCGCGTGAAACCGTTCCCGGTGAATGGCAGGTGCAGGCCAAGGCCCTGCCGCGCCTGCGCGTGGTCGGCCGCCTGATGCAGGACCTGGGGGTGAACGTCAGTGGGGCAGCGCTGGCGGTCGAACTCATCGAGGCCCGGCGCGAGCTCGAGGGCCGCATCCGCGCTCTCGAGCGCCTCGTGGGGGATTACTGACCGAAAGTCTCCCCGCCGCTGCGCAGCCAGTCCTCCTCCGCCGGCGTGCTCGCTCGCCCGAGCCCGCGGTTGCGGTGGGGAAAGCGGCCGAAACGCTCGATGATGTCGCGGTGGTTCTCCGCCGAGCGCAGCGCCCCTTCGAAAAGTGAGCGCACCTCCTGCGGCGCCTCGGTGAGCAGGCGCCGGTAAGCGGCGACCGACTCGTCCTGCACGTCGCGCACTTCGGCGTGCTGCAGCGGCATATAGAAGAATATCCGCTCCACCACGTCGAGCGCGGCGTCGGCCGCCGACTGCATCCCCGAGAGCGTGAGCGCGAGCGCCTGCGCGTCATAGTCGAAGGCGCGCGGTGTGCCGCGGTGGATGTGGCGCGGAAACTGATCGAGCAGGATGATGAGACTGAGCCGCCGCCGCGGCCCGTCGGCCCAGGCGGCGAGTTCCCCGCGTGCGGCGCGCTGCAACAGCCGCCCGAAGCGCCGTCGGATCTGCGCGTCGCGCTGCAGGTGCAGCGCGGTCGAATCCCCGCCGAACCAGAAGCGCACGCGGCGGCTCAGGCCGTCGGCGGACAGCGGCAACTTCCCGAACCAGAAATCGCGCACGCTGCGGGCCTCATCCATCGCTCACTCCGCCTTGGCCCGGTCGGCTTCGAACAGGCGTTCCAGCTGCTGCGCGGCCTCGAGCGAGGTGGCCAGGAACTTGGCCTCGTCCTCCTTGACCTGGTACTGCGCGCTGAGCGTCGCCTCGTCGTGCTGCCGGAAGCGACGCACCGCTTCCCGCGCCGCCGTCGGGGTCTCGCCGAGCTCTTCGAGCACGGAGCTCGCCATCTCCAGGCTCGAACCGTACGTGGAGCGGATCACCTGCGTGACGCCGGCGTCCAGGAGCGCAAAGGCGTGCTGGCGGTTGCGTGCGCGCGCGAAAATCTTCAGGTGCGGAAACTGCTCCCGCGCCAGCACCGCCGTGCGCACCGAGACCTCGACCTCCTCGAACGCGAGGACCAGGATCTGCGCGCTCTGCGCGCCCGCCGCGCGCAGCAGGTCGAGCCTGGAGGCATCGCCGTAGTAGACCTTGTTGCCGAAGCGGCGCACGAAATCGACATGCGTCTGACTGCTGTCGAGCGCGGTGAATGGCCGTCCTTTCACGATGAGCACGCGCGCCACGATCTGCCCGAAGCGCCCGAAGCCGGCGATGATGACCGGGATGTCGTGCTCGTCGATGGCATCGAAGGGTTCCGCGGCCGGGGTCAGCCAGCGCCTGACGAAGGCCTCATGGGCAATCAGCAGCAGCGGCCCAAGCATCATCGAGAGCGTCACGGCGAGCACCAGCAGGTCGGCCGTCCCCTTGTCGAGGATGCGCTCGCGGGCCGCCAGCGTGAACAGCACGAACGCGAACTCCCCGCCCGCCGGCAGGGCGAAACCGAGCCGCCGGGCCGCCTCGCTCTTGTGCAGCGCCAGCCGCCCGAGTGCAGTCACCGCCACGATCTTGATGACAAGGAAGCCGGCGGTGAGCGCGAGCAGCGTGAACGGCTCGGAGCCCAGCAGCCCGAGGTTCGCGGCCATTCCCACGCTCACGAAGAACAGGCCGAGCAACAGGCCCTTGAACGGCTCGAGGTCCGCCTCGAGCTCGTGCCGGAACTCGCTGTCGGCGAGCAGTACGCCGGCGATGAACGCGCCGAGCGATGCCGACAGGCCTGCCAGATTCGCAAGCAGCGCGGTGGTGATGACCGTGAGGAGCGCGGCGGCGGTGAACACTTCCCCCACCCGCACGCGCGCGACCAGCCGCAGCGCGGGCCGCAGCAGCACGCGGCCGCCGATCATGACCGCCGCCATCACCGCTACCAGCTTCAGCAGCGTGACCCACCAGGTGCCGCCAGGCCCAGGCGTCGCAGCGAGCGGCGACAGCAGCGGCAGCAATGCCAGCGCCGGCAGCACGGCCAGATCCTGGAACAGCAGGATTCCGAACGCGGCGCGCCCGTGCTGGGTCTTCAGCTGCTCGCGCTCGGCGAGCACCTGCAGCACGAGGGGTGTGGAGGACAGCGACAGGCCAAAACCGATGATGGCGGCGGCGAGCGGCGGGTACCCCCAGGCCCAGGCGCCCGCCCCCAGCAGTAGTGCACACAAGGCCACCTGTGCCGCACCCAGCCCGAATACGAGGCGCCGCATGACCCACAGGCGCGTCGGCTGCAGCTCCAGCCCGATGATGAACAGCAGCAGCACGATGCCGAACTCCGACACCTGCATGATGCGGTCGACGTCGCCGATGAGATTCAGGCCCCACGGGCCGATGACCAGTCCCGCGGCGACGTACCCGAGGATCGAGCTCAGGCGCATGAAGCGGAACAGCGACACCGCGACGACGGCGGCGGCCAGCAGGATGGCGGTTTGGCCAAGTGAGATCATGAGCCGGCGGCGATTCTCTCAGGAATCGGCAGCCGCCTTCTCTTGAGTTTCGCAGCCACGGTCCCCATGCCTGCGCGAATGCTGGACAAGGTACTGCACGGGCCGCACAGCGTGCCCGAGGCACCGACCCCGCCCGATGCCCTCGATGCGTATTCAGCCGCCGTCGTCGGCGCGGTCGACAAGGTCGGCCCCGCGGTGGTCAGCGTCTACG
>CATPBM010000329.1 GCA_955652625.1 uncultured Steroidobacteraceae bacterium | reverse complement strand
GTGTCCTATCTCGCCAAGGCGCTGGAGCTCAAGTTCTTTCCGGAGCTGTGGCAGATCCGTACGTCGATGTGACGCGCGCGGCTACCGCGGGCCGGTTGGCCCGCGGGGCGCTCGCAAGGCGTGCGCGCGCGTAGCGGTAGACGAGCAGCATCGCGAGCACGCCGGCGTAGATCAGCGGTTCGCGCACATCGCGCTTCACCTGCCAGTAGAAGTGCCACACCCCGAGCAGCGCGATGACGTACACCAGGCGGTGCAGGCTCTGCCAGCGCCGGCCCAGTCGGCGCATCATGCCGTTGGTCGAGGTGAGCGCCAGCGGAATCATGAGCAAGAGCGCCGTGAAGCCGATCGTGATGTAGGGACGCTTGGCGATATCAGCACCCAGCATGTGCCAATTCAGCTCCAGGTCCAGCACCAGGTAAACGCTGAAATGCAGCGTCGCATAGAAGAATGCGAACAGTCCGAGCATGCGCCGCAGCCGCAGCAGCTGCGGCAGTCCTGCCAGGCTTCTCACCGGGCTCACGGCCAGCGTGAGCAGCAGGAAGTTGAGCGCGGTCTTGCCACATTCGTGCTCGAGCTTCTTGACCGGATCGGCGCCGAGGCTTGCGCCGAGCCACTCCATGGCGCCGCATATGAGCCACGCGAGCGGCAGCAGGCTCGCGGCGAAAACGAGCGGCTTGTAGATGAAGCGGTAACGCTGCGTGACGTTCAAAAGTTGCGCCGCAGATCCATGCCCTGGTAGAGACTCGCCACCTGCTCGGCGTAGCCGTTGAACGGCAGCGTCGGGCGGCGCGCGGCCAGGAACGGGGCGCCGATGCGCCGCTCGGTCGCCTGGCTCCAGCGCGGGTGATCGACCTGCGGGTTCACGTTGGCGTAGAACCCGTACTCGCCGGGCGCGCTGACGTTCCAGGTGTTGCGCGGCTGCGCAGCGCTGAAGCCGATTTTCACGATCGACTTGATGCTCTTGAAGCCGTACTTCCACGGCACGATGAGACGCAGCGGCGCCCCGTCCTGGTTGGGCAGCACCCGGCCGTACAGCCCCACGACCATCAGGGTGAGCGGATGTGTCGCCTCATCCATGCGCAGGCCCTCGAGGTACGGCCAGTTGAGCACGCGCGAGCGCTGCCCGGGCATCTGCTGCGGATCGTAGAGCGTGGTGAACTCGACGAACTTGGCTCTCGAGGTCGGCTTGAAGCGCGCCAGGAGGCTGCTCAAGGGGAACCCCACCCACGGCACGACCAGCGACCACGCTTCCACGCAGCGGAAGCGGTAAATGCGCTCCTCCAGCGCCTGGCCCTCCAGCAGATCCTCGAGATGGAAAGTGCCGCGCACCTCAGCCTCCCCGTACACCTGCACGCTCCAGGGCCGGGTCCTGAGCGAGTGCGCGTTTTCGCTGGGTGACTCCTTGTCGGTTCCGAACTCGTAGAAGTTGTTGTAAGCGGCGATCTCCTGCAGCTTGTTCGGCTGCTCGGACACCGAATAGCGCGGGTTGGCGGTGTAACTTAACGCCCCGCTGGCCGGCAAGGGCGCCTCGGCGGCAGGCAGCAACGCGCTCGCGCCGCTCGCCAGCGCCGCGGCGATCAGTGTGCGGCGATTGAAGTACACCTCGGGCGGTGTGATTTCCGATGGCGCAATGCGCGGAACACGCGTGGGCATAGTTATCCTCCGTGCTCAGTAGACCGGCCGCAGCGCCAAAAGGTCACCGCCAGGTTACGCAGGCGAGGTTCAGCCGCGCGGCCGCGCGCCGTGCGCGGCGCGTGCCGTTCACCAGCACCGCCCGCTCGGCGAGGCGCAGGTGCTCGAGGTCACTGGCGGCGTTGCCATAGGCGACGATCGCTACGCCGGGGTAGCGTTCGCGCAGAGCGGCCAGGCAACGCGCCTTTTCCGCGCCGCGGCGGTTCGGCGTGGTGAGCGTCCCCACGAGCCGGTTCCCGTCCCATTGAACTTCGCTGCACACTACTTCTGCAAATCCGAGCGCGCGGCCGATGGCCGGCACGTACAGATCGACGCTGGCGCTCAGGAGCACGAGGGTGTCGCCCGCGCGGCGGTGCCGGGCGAGGGTGGTGAGCGCATCGGCACGCAGGCCGCGTTTCAGCAGTCGCGGCACGAACTGCGCAGTCCAGGCGTCGAGCTGTGCGCGGCTCTCGCCGCCCAACGCCGCCTGGATGAGCGCCGATTTCAAGTCGCCCCGGCCCGCGCGCCTAAGCGCGAAGCGCGCCAGTGCAGGCAGCACCTGCGCCAGGCGGGCAGCGCGCGCCGGGTGACTCCTGAGCCAGCCCGCCACGTAGGGCAGCAGGGTGTCGCGGCGCGTGAGGGTGCCGTCGAGGTCAAAGAGCGCGAGCGCGCGCCCGGGCGCAGCACTTGGGCCGTCGGCGGGCGCCGCCGCGGGATGAGGATCGGTCAGGCGGCGCCGCCTGTCGAGGCCAGCTGCCGCAGCACGTACTGCAGGATCCCACCATGCCGGTAGTACTCACGCTCCTTCGGCGTATCGATGCGCAGACGGGCCGTGAACTGCACCGGCTTGCCCTTGTCAGGTCTGGCGGTGACGGTGACCTCGCGGGCATCGCCGCGGCTCAAGCCTTCGACGTCGAACACCTCACGCCCTGTCAGTCCGAGGGAGGCGACGTTCTGGCCCGGCAGGAACTGCAGCGGGGCGACGCCCATGCCGATGAGATTGGAGCGATGGATGCGCTCGAAACTCTCGGCGATCACGGCCCGAACGCCGAGCAGTATCGTGCCCTTCGCCGCCCAGTCCCGCGAGGAGCCGGTGCCGTACTCGCGGCCGGCGAGTATGACGAGCGGCACCCCGTCCTTCTTGTAGCGCATGGCGGCGTCATAGATGGAAGCCTGTTCGCCGTCGGGCAGGTGCACGGTCACGCCGCCCTCGACGCCCGGCACCAGCAGGTTGCGCAGCCGGATATTGGCGAACGTGCCGCGCATCATGACCTCGTGATTGCCACGGCGCGCGCCGTAGGAATTGAAGTCTTTGGGCTCAACGCCCTGCTCGATGAGATAGCGCGCCGCGGGGCTGCTCCTGGCGATGTTGCCGGCGGGGGAGATGTGGTCGGTCGTGACCGAATCTCCGAGCACCGCGAGGGCGCGCGCCCCGCGCACGTCCGCGAGTGGCGTCACGCTCATGGTCATGCCCTCGAAGTACGGCGGGTTCTTGACGTAGGTGGACTTGGCATCCCAGGTGTAGAGCTGGCCGGCGGGAACCTTGATGTCTTTCCAGTTGGCATCGCCCTGGTACACGCTGGCATAGCTGTCGCGGAACATCTGCGAGTCGATGGAGCGCGTCAGCAGCTCCTGCACTTCCCCATCGCTCGGCCAGATGTCCTTCAGGTACACCGGCTTGCCGTCCCTGTCGGTGCCGAGCGGATCGCTGGTGAGATCGATGTCGAGCGTGCCGGCGAGCGCATATGCCACCACGAGCGGAGGCGAGGTGAGAAAGTTCATGCGCGTTTCCGGATGCACGCGCCCCTCGAAATTGCGGTTGCCGGAGAGCACCGAGCAGGCGGTGAGATCCCCCGCCTTCACGGCGGCGGAGATCTCCGGCTTCAGGGGTCCCGAGTTCCCGATGCAATTGTGAACAGAGACAGTGCCCGCGACGAAGGCATGCAAGTCCGCTACCGCGAGGTCAAATACCTTACGTTTGCCCACGGGGCGTCGGTCCGTGACTATTAAACCGAAGCTTGGCAACGTCAGCGGATCTTTCTCGACACAGTAGCGCTTGGCCTGCGAACCCGCGGAATCGGTTGGCAAGGCGGCGAACCAGTCCCGCACACCCAGTTGTTCGAACAACTGCGCGGGAGCCGGGAAGTCGCAGCTTTGGCGATGCAATGGTCGAAACTGGCGCGCCGCCGCAGCCGGCAGGCGCGAAAAGCGGTCGTGTCCCTCGAGCAGCGAGTAGTGCGGGAACACGGGGGTCTTGCGCTCCGTGAGCTGCGCCGCGGCCAGCGCACGTGTTTCAGAGAACGAGAGCCCGAGACGATTCCGGTACAACTCCTCTAGCCGATCCGACATCCACAGGCGCCGCCGGTTGACAGTATCCACCGTCCGCCAGTACACGGCAGCGGCGGCGGCGCGCAGGCTCTTGTCCACGCAGTAGCGGAAGCCTACGCGCTCGACGAATGACAGACCCTCTGGCAATTCCAGACGGATCTCACGGCGAGCGATGCCGTCGCTTGCCGCGGGATAAGAGGAGCCGGATCTGCGCGTCGGATAGTCGTGGATCCTGGCACCGCGCGCCTTG
>CATPBM010000328.1 GCA_955652625.1 uncultured Steroidobacteraceae bacterium | reverse complement strand
CGATGAAGCCCGTGAGGCCCGCCAGCGCACCGAGCTCGGGAGCGAAGCTCGCCTGGAGCTCGCGCGTAAGCGGGTGCGCCGGCTGCCCCTGCGCGCAGCGCGCGCATTCCTCCCGCCACCAGGCAAGTCGCGTGTGCGCGATCTGGTGATCGAGGCCCGGCTTGAGGCTCGCGCCAATCTCGCGCTCGATGCCACACAGCGCCGCCAGCACCGGGCGCTCGGCCGCGCAGTAGAGCCAGGCGAGGGCGCGTATGGGCGGCAGGTCAGGCCTTGCGGGCATTGCTCGCGCCGGCGGCGCCGGCGGGCTCGACGCCCCCCGCCGGCAGGTCCGCTCCCGTGGGCGGCTCGGCGGCGCTTGGTGCGCCGCTGTTGCGCACCAGCTGCCCGATCGGATCGAGCACCGCCAGCGGCGCATCCGCGGTCACGCCGAGCTCGCCGAAGCGGCGTGCCTGCGGCAGCACCTGGCGCTCGAGCGAGCCGACCGCGGCGTTGTAGGCCTCCACCGCGGTTGCCAGACGCTGGCCCATGCGCCCCAGGTGCCCGTTAAAGGTGCTGAGGCGTCGGTACAGCTCCTGCCCCAGGTCACGGATCTGGGCGGCGTTCTGCGCGACCGCCGACTGGCGCCACCCGTAGGCCACGGTCTTGAGCAGCGCGATGAGCGTGGAGGGTGTGGCGATGATCACGCTCTGGCCGAGCGCGCTCTCCATCAGTTCCGGCCGCTCGGCGAGTGCGGCGGACAGGAACTGATCTCCCGGCAGGAACAGCACCGCAAACTCGGGGCTGCGCTCGAACTGAGTCCAGTAGCTCTTGGAGGCGAGCTCGCGCACGCGTGTCTCGACCTGCTGCGCATGGCGCTTCTGAGCCTGCTGGCGCTCCTCCTCGGTCGGGGCATCGAGGGCGGCCAGATAGGCATCGAGCGGGGTCTTGGCGTCGATCACCAGGTCCCGCGCATCGGGCATGTGCACGACCAGATCCGGGCGCAGCGCGCCTTCCTCGCCTACGACGTGCAGCTGCTCGGTGAAGTCACAGTGCTCGACGAGGCCCGCGAGCTCCACGAGGCGCCGCAGTGTCAGCTCCCCCCAGCGCCCGCGCACTTCGGGGCGGCGCAGCGCGGTCACCAGGTTGCGCGTTTCGCGCTGCAGCTGCGTGTGGCCGGAGGTGAGCGTCTCGATCTGGGTGCGCAAGCTGGCGAAGGCGTCGCGGCGCTCGCGCTCGAGCGCCTGCACCTGCGTCTCGGTGCGTTCGAGCGCCGTGCGCAGCGGCTCCACGAGCTGCGCGATCGCGGTCTCGCGCTCCTTCAGCGCGCCCTGCGCGATCACCTGGTCGCGCCCGAGCGCCTCGCGCGCCAGGCGCAGAAACAATTCGCTGTTGCTGCGCAGCGTCTCGCCGGCGAGGGAATCGAACGCGGACCGCAGACGCGTCTCGGATTGCTCCAGGAGCTTAAGACGATCCGCGTCCTGCAGGGCGGAGGATTCCAGGCGTACGCGCGCCTCCACCAGCTGCATGCGCAGCGCCTCGATGCGCCGCGCACCGCGGATGTGCGTCACGAGGGCGCCGAGCAGTGCGCCGGTGAGGAGGGCCGCCGCGGTCACGAGCCATATGAGGCTGGCGCTCATCGCTCAAAATGCGCGAGGTAGTTGACGCTCACGTCGGCACTGAGCACGGCGCGCTCCGTGAAGGGATTGAGCTCAATGCCTGCGGTGCCTTTGAGCGTGAGGCCCGCGGCGCGCGCCCAGCGCGCCAGCTCCGCCGGGCGGATGAAGCGCTCGTACTCGTGCGTGCCGCGCGGGATCAGCCGCAGCAGGTACTCGGCTCCAACGATCGCCAGCAGGAAAGCCTTGAGGTTGCGGTTCAGGGTCGAGACGAACAGGGTGCCCCCCGGGCGCAGCAGCCGCGCCAGGCTCGCCACCGTGGCTGCGGGTTCGGGCACGTGCTCGAGCATTTCCATGCAGGTGATGGCGTCGAAGGACTGGGGCGCGGTCTGCGCGAGGTCCTCGGCCGCGGCGACGCGATAGTCGATGCTGAGCGCACTCTCCGCTGCGTGCAGCCGCGCCACCTCGATCATCCCCGGCGCCAGATCGATGGCGGTGACCCGCGCGCCGGCGCGCGCCAGCGACTCCGCCAGCAGACCCCCGCCGCAGCCAACGTCCAGCACGCGCTGTTGTGCGAGCGCGATGCGCCCGGCGATGAATTGCGTGCGCACGGGATTGAGCAGATGCAGCGGACGAAATTCCCCGCGCGCGTCCCAGAAGCGTGCGGCGACGGCGTCGAACTTCGCCAGCTCCGCGTGATCAGCGTTGCGGCCCGGCTGGCTCATGCCGCCGCCTCGACGCGCAGCCGCTGCGCCCAGAGCTGCGGCAGCGCTGCGAGTTCCTCATCGTCGAAAGCGAGCAGGCGAGCGCCCGCGACTGCGGCGCGACCGCCACTCCAGACATCGCTCACCTGAGCGCGGGTCGCGGCAAATACGATCGCCTCCGCGACCTGTCCGAGCGCGGCGCCGCTGCAGGCGCCGAGATCAACACAGGCGAGGTCCGCGGCCTTCCCTGGCTCGATCGAGCCGATCGTAGTCGCAAGCCCGAGCGCGGTCGCGCCGCCGAGCGTCGCCATGCGCAGCGCCTGGGGCGCGCTAAGGGCGCCGAGCAGCGCCGCGGCACGCGCCTCGATCGAGATATTCAGCGGATCGATGCCGGCGCCGCGGCAGAAGGCAGTCAAGCCGACATCGAAGTCGCCGTCGAACAGCACGGGGTTTTGTGCGCGCACCGGCGGTGCGGGCAGGCCT
>CATPBM010000327.1 GCA_955652625.1 uncultured Steroidobacteraceae bacterium | reverse complement strand
GGTTGTAGCACTGCAGGCGATTGAAGTTGGATTTTCACGCGCGTAGCATGCGCCCAACTAACGACTAACCAACTGGTCTCGAGCAACAACAAAAGCCGGCGCAGGGAGCGATCCAATGACTGGCGTTTCCTGCCCGGCTCATGCTCCCGGCCCCCCGGAGGAATAACATGACATCGCGCATGGCAGCCAGGATTCTGGTCATTGCACTGTTGCTTTCGCCGCTGGCAGCGAAGGCCGCTCCCAAGGACAAAGATGACGATTTCCCGTTTCTGGAAGCCACGGTGGCTCAGCTACAGGCTGAGATGACCGCGGGGCGGCTGACCTCGGAACGCCTCACGAGTGCGTACATCCGGCGCATCGAGAAGCTCGACCAGGGCGATCGTGACTCACTCGGAGTGAACGCGCTCATCGAGTTGAATCCCGATGCACTGACGCTCGCGCGCCACGCGGACGCGATGCGGCGCAAGGGCAAGGTGCTCGGGCCCCTGCACGGGATTCCGGTGCTGCTGAAAGCCAACATCGACACCGGCGACAAGATGCAGACCACGGCAGGCTCCCTCGCGCTGCAGGGCACTCCGGCGCTGCACGATTCGACGGTCGCCGCCAACCTGCGCAAGGGAGGCGCGGTGATCCTCGGCAAGACCAACCTGTCGGAGTGGGCGAATTTCCGCTCGTTCTTCTCTGTCAGCGGCTGGTCGGCGGTGGGCGGCCAGACTCACAACCCCTACGGCCTGGATCGCAACCCGTGCGGCTCGAGCTCCGGTTCCGGAGCCGCTGCATCCGCGAACTTCGCGACCGTATCTCTGGGGACTGAGACCGATGGCAGCATCGTATGCCCCGGGAACGCCAATGGTGTGGTCGGGATCAAGCCGACGGTCGGCCTCACCAGCCGCGCAGGCGTCGTGCCCATTTCGCATACGCAGGACACGATCGGCCCGCACGCGCGCACCGTCGCCGATGCAGCCGTCACCCTGGGCGTGATGCAAAGCCGGACCTTTGACGGCCGCGATTCCGCCACCGGGGGCGTACCCCTGGGCTGGCAGGGACGCTTCACCCGTCCCACAAACATTCCGACCGACTACACGCAGTTCCTCAACGCAAACGGCTTGCACGGTGCGCGCCTGGGTGTGACGCGCCAGGGTATCGATAGCGCGCCGGCGCGTGTGATCGCGGCGTTCGAGGCCGTGCTGGACGCCCTGAGCGATGCGGGCGCGACCGTCATCGAGCTCGACGGCCCGCACGCGAGCATCTCCCCGGCATTCACCTTCCCGGTGGCAACTGGCGAGACACTCGTCCTGGAGTTTGACTTCAAGAGCGACCTGCAGGCCTATTTCGCGACGCGTGTTGGCGTTCCGATGGCCGGCGAGACGCTGGCGGACGCGATCGCGTTCAACAATGCGAATGCCGATGCGGAAATGCCCTTCTGGGGGCAGGAGATCTTCCTGGAGGCGCAGGCGCTGCGGCCGGGTGCCAACACTCCGCAAACCGACCCAAATCTCGGCGTTCCTGTCGGCACGACCTACAACCAGGCGCTGGCGATCGACAAGGCAGCCACGGTCAACGGCGTCGATTTGGCGCTCAGCACGTTCCACCTCGATGCGGTCGTGGCGCCGACGGACAACCCGGCGTGGTCGACGGATCTGCTCTACGGGGATCACTTCATTTTCGGCAGCTCCAGTCTCGGCGCTCCGGGAGGCTATCCCTACATCCAGGTGCCGGCGGCGAACGTGTTTGGCATTCCGCTCGGCATCACTTTCTTCGGCACGGCCTTCAGTGAGCCGAAGCTGATAACGCTGGCGTCAGGTTTTGAGGCCGTCACCCACGAGCGCGCCAAGAATCTGCCGAAGTTCACTCCCACGATTCCGGACGACCATATCGCGGGCGAGCCGCTGAACGTCAAGCACCCGCCCCACGACGACGCGCGGCCGGCCGAATGGCACCCGCATCACATGTAAGGACAGCAACAGCGATGACCCCGAAGGACCGGCGCGGCCGAGCGCGCTGCTCCTTCGGGGCAAGCCGGCGAGGGGCCTGACTCAGAGCCGTGCCGGCAAGGGCGCGCCCAGGTAGCAGCCAAACTCCTCGACGAAGTTGACCGAGACGCGCGCGTGCACGCGTCCCTGGCGGTCGAGAAACTGCGCTTCGTCATCGAGTGGCACGATCGCGCCGTGCCAGACGTTAGGATGCAGATACAGGCCGCTGCGGCCGTCGCACCAGAAGGTGACGAACTTCTCAGGCGTCACGTCGTCGCCCGGCAGCGCCAGCGGCACTACAAAGCTCTCACCGTTGAGCGGATGGAACAGCTGGCCGCCGTCCGGGTGATAGTTCGCCCGCCAGATGAGCGCGCGCTCGCGCTTCTTTCCCGGACTGCTCGCGGCGGCGTCCTCGGGCCAGTTGCTCCAGCCGAAGAGGTAACTGTCGCCCACGGCGTTGTTCCTGGCGTACAGGGTTTCGCCCTTCCAGGTGAACTCGAACAGGCCCTCGGTCACGCCACCCTGATCGCCGGTGTCCTTGTCGATCGGGCGCCATCCCTGGGCCGGCCACGGCACGATCTGTATGGGGAAGGTCCTGGGGTTGTCGACCAGATGGCCGTAGCCCGCGAGGCTCGCGGCGCTGGCGGCGACGAGCGGCGTGTCATGGACGCGCCGCACGCCAGTGGAAGGCTGGTGAGCAATCCCGTGCGGATCGATGTCCATGCTGGCAATCATGCCCTGCGCGCGCCGCGCGACATGCCCGCGATTAACGGGACGTAGTCGCTCAACTGCGGCGTCTTGAGGCCCGCCACTTTCCCCTGATCGTCCCAGCGCCGTACCCGCACGGCGTCCTGGCAAAAACGCTCGCCCTCGAACTGCGCCACCTCGCGCTCCGACATCGGCCCGCCCTGCAGTTTCAGGGTGTGTACCGAGGCGGGACTGAGCCTGGCGAAGTACTGCGCATCGACCGCGCACAGATAACGCTTGGCGGGGACATGCAGGCGCACGGGCTCGGAGATTTCCGCATTGAAACGCTTCGCCAGCCAGCGGGCGCCGCCTTGCTCGTGGCGGGCGTCAATGGTCCAGTCCTCGATGGCGTCAGGGACCTGCTCGAGCAGATGCCCGATGTCGTGCAGCAGCGCTGCCACGACGAGCCGCTGCGGCGCGCCTTCCGCCTGTGCGAAGTAAGCCGCCTGCAGGCCATGCTCGGTCATGGACACGCGCTCGCCGAAGTAGGCGGCTGCGCCGCGCGCCTGGTAGAGCGCGAGGATGTCCTGCGCCACGCTCATGCGCGCGCCCGTTCTGCAGCGAGATGGCGTCGCAGCACGGCCGTTTCGCTGTAGACGCTATCGCGGCTCAGGTAACAGCCGCGCAGGTGGCGTGGGAGCTTCGCGGACGAGAAGGCGGTGCGCCCGTGCAGGATCCGCTGGTTGTCGAAGACGACGAGCGTTTCGCTGCCGAGACGCATTTTCAGCTGGAAACGGGGATCGCGCAGCAGCGCGGCGAAGCGCCGGTAGGCGCGATAGAAGGAGGACAGCTGCTGCGCGGGCAACGCCAGGGGCGCGATGGAGCGGCTGTTGTAGTGCACGGCCGTGATCGCGCCGTGCGCGGTCAGTTGAATCAGCGGGCGTTCCGCGTACAGATCCGTGTCCGCGGATCGATAGTGGAAGGGCGCCGCAGTGGCGGTGAGTTGCGCGAAGTCATCGGGGGAGGTCAGCCGCAGGTGGCCGGCGAGTGCGAAGCCATCCGCGAACAGGCTCTCGCCGCCTTCGCTGGAAGGAATCAACGCGTGCAGCGCCTGAAAACCCGGCACCGGGTCGCGATAGGGGTTGTCGGTGTGCAGGCCGAGGCCCAGATCGGAATAGGCGAGATTCTCCGGCTGGGGAAGCGAGCGAACATCGAAGGTGAGCCCGTAGTTGGTCTCGAGCACGCGCCCGATAAGGGGCATCGTCTCGAGGATCGCCGCTTCCGTGCCGGGCACGCCGCTCACGAATCCAAGGCCGTCCTGCAACATCCGGGTCAGCCAGGCGAGACGCAGGCGCGCGTCCGCGCGGGCCTCGGCGAGCCCGATCCAGGCGAAGTCACGCGCGGGCTCAAGCCGCGCTCCCTCGAGCCAGGTCCGCACCGTCAGCTCGGGTCTTTGCCGGGCGCGACCCGCGGCCTGAGCCGCGAGCCACGCGAGCTCGAAGGATGCCGGCCGCGATTCGCGCTCCCACTCGATACGCACGCTGGAGTTTTCCGCGACCGCGGAGCGGATGCGTGGTCCCTCCGGCACGTCGGTAATGTCGATGAGCCGCTGCCCGCTGTGCGCGTCGCGATCCGTTGAGAGGTTGTCGCGCAGCCACAGGCTCGGAAACTCACTCACCTCCCCGCCACCCCACTCGATGGTGAGAGACTCGGGCGTTGCGCGCACGCGCACGTTGGCGGGGCTAGGCATGGGCGCTTCTCGCGGCGCGGGTATTCAACACGTGCAGGGCTCCGGCGCACACGGCAGCCAACGCGCTCACCGCGGCCAGCGCCAGGAACACCCCGTCCCAGCCCACTGCAACGGAGAGGCGCGCCACGCCGTATCCGGCAAGTACACCGCCGAGGTAGCCGATGCCATCGATGATGCCCGAGGAGGCCGCGCTCGCCTGCTTGCCGCCGAAGTCGAGCGCAAAAGCGCCCCCCAGGTAGGAGTAGGGGCCGAGCAGGCAAAAGGCGACGACGCCGATCAGCGCCACGGGAAGGAGTAAGGGGGATGAAGTGGAGCGCAGGACCATGAGCGCCAGCAGCGCCGCCGCGGCAGCGCCCAGGCCGAGGAACATCAGCAGCGAGCGGCCGTTCAGCCCGAGCCGGTCGCTCAGCCAGCCGGCCACCAGCACGGACACGACTCCCACCGCCGGGAAGATCGCACTCAGGGTCGCGGAGTGGCTCATGCTGTAGCCCAGATGATGCAGGTACTCGGGCGTCCAGGTATTGAAGGTCTCGCGGACGATTGTGCACGCGAACGATAGCACGCAAACCAGCACAAACGCGCGGCTGCGCAGCAGGGGCAGGAGCAGCGCGCCGACGCTGGCGGGCCGGGAGTCTGCATCGGCAAAGAGATTGAGCGGGTTCGGCATGGCCGCGGCGTGGCCTTCCGCGACGCGCGACTCGCGCAGCCACAGCAGATTGGCGAGCAGCATGGCGCCGGCGACGATTGCCGCGAACCCGAACAGTCCCCGCCAGCCGTAGCCGTGCTCGATCAGCATCCCCATCTGTTGACGTGCGAGAGCGTCGCCGACCAGATAGCTGATGCTCAGAATGCCGATGATCGATCCATACGATGAATAGTCGAACCACCTGGAGGAGACCTTGATGAGGCCCGCCCAGCCGATCGACTGCGTGAGCCGGTTTCCGATCCAGGCGAGAGTGAACACCGGGAGCGCGCCGCCGGCGGCGAATATGAGCGTGAACACCATGGCGCCTCCGACACCGATGAGGAAGTTGCGCCGGCCGCCCCAGTAATCCCCGAGGCCGGTGAGAAACAACTTCCCCAGCGCGTAGGCGAGGACCCCGAGCGAGCTGAGCGTGCCGATGCGGACGAGCGCCTCGCTGTGGCTGATACCGTGCGTTCCCAGCTCCTCGACCAACAGCGGCGTGGCGACCGAGAGGTCTGTGCGACAGTAGTAACAGGCGGCGTAGCCGCCAAACAGCACCAGGATGGTCCGGGCCTGTCCATAACGCAGCGACCTGTCCCGCGCGGCGGCCACTATTTCTTTCGGGCCGGCGAAGGCGGCGGCATGTCGGAGGCGTCCGCCATGAGCCAGTAAGGGTCCGTGTACGCCTTGTGGCCCCGCTGATCCTCCACTATCAGGGCGTACCAGCGCGGCCCGCTCCGGGGCGTGTACGCGTCATCCCCAAGTACAAACTCGGCGTGTGCCTGCAGTGGCCTCGCGGGGAAGGTGCGGGTGTCGAGGACCCTGCCGCCGCCGATGAGCTCTGCCTTCTTCAGGCCGGCGACGGACGCAAGCTCAAAACTGAGCGTGACCGGCTGTTCCGGCCGTACTCTCATCTTCCCGAAGGGCCTGGCGGGGAATACGAGCGGACCGTAAGTGACGTAGGCGCAACCGGCCTTAAGCGCATTCACGAAGGCCTGGGAGGTCAGCCGGCCCTGCACGTGCGCGAAGGTGCGAACGCGACCGGATTGCTCGTTCCACACATCGTGGGTATCACTGCCCGCGGCAAGATAGTAGTGCTTGCCCTCATTCCAGAAGGCCCACAGCTTCGTGAGGACTTTCGGGTCGTCGTTCGGCTGAGACGAATTGATTTCGATCAGGTCGAAGCCCGGATTGAAACCCCCCGGTGCGACGCCCGCATCGAGGCTGGCGAAGTAGCCGTAGGGAATATAGGGGTGATTGACCTGCACCACCGTGGCGCCTTCACGCCGCGCTTCCCCGAGGAGGACATCGATACTGGCCGTGCTGGTGTCGATCGCCAGCTTCGCGCCGGGAGTGAGCGGATAAGCGTTGAAATGACCCCAGGAGGGCGACATCTCGATGCCGGGGATGAAGGGCACGCCGCGGCGCGCCGCGATCTGACGCAGGGGCGCATGGTTGACGGTCGAGTCGTGATCGCTCACGAAAAGCACGTCGAGCCCCGCGGCCAGCTGCGAGCGGGCGAGGTCGGCAGGCGGCGTCACGGCTTCTGCCTGGTCGGCGTGATGATGCAGGTCGGCGGAATACCAGCCGCTTGCCGGCGGCGCGAAAACCCGATTGATCTTCGCGCCGGCCTGCGTGAGCCTGCCCGGCTCGACGCTGAGCGCCACGTCGGCGTCCTGCGCGAGGAAACCGCCGCCGGAGGAGACGCTGAACCGGTAGTGGCCTGGCGCGATCGGCATGGCCGTGTGCCCGCGACGCTCGAGCTCGGTGAAGAAGGTCTTGCGGCCGAGAAATTCCACCAGCGGCTTCTCGCCCTCGCTGATCACGATGCGCGCATCCAGCGGCATGCCGCGCGCTGCATCGGTCACGGCGAACTCGATGCGGCCCGGACCTCCCAGATTGCGGAAGTCGCGCACCTGGTTAGTGCCTGCTGAAATGCTCACCGGGGTCGTATCGCTGCGCGCGTAGTTGCGGCCGGTGGCGTAGAGGGCATAGTCGCCCGCCGGGAGAGTGAGCGTATAGCCGCCATCGTGTCCCAGAGCCCAGGCGTAGGGCTTGCCATCCTTTTCCACGACCACGACGGGTTGCCCGATCGGCTGACCCTCGCGGGTGCTGGCAACGCCGTGCACGGTGCCAAAGGGTAAATGGCGGCGTTGGATTTCCGCGCTGACGACGGGCGCGAGGTCACCGCTCGAGCCGACCTGCAGCCAGCCGCTGAAGGTGCGGCTCGCGTGCGGCTCGAGCGTGTGCAGCAGGAACAGGTCCCTGGAGTTGGAGCCCACATGATCGAGATAGGGCGCGTGCAGCGTCACGGTCCAGTCGGCATCGTAAGCGACCACCCGCGCGGACAGCGCGCCCTCGGCCTTGCCCTCCGTGACCCCGGCAAGCCCCGGAACCGGGAACAGAAAGCCGCTGCTCGGCCACAGGGTCAGGCCCGAGAGCAGGCCGGGCAGGGCGCTATCCCCCTCGTTGGTCATGGTGGTGCTGATGGCGATCTCATCGGACTCCGCCGCGAGCGTGTAGAGCGTCGTGATGGTCACCTTGCCCCAGTCGCGCACGGCGCGGATACGCGCCTGCCGCGGGCCGCGCTCCAGGATATCGACGTGCTGATACGTGTTGGGCCAGGCGGACCAGTTGTTGGGAATGAAATCGGCGAATACCACGCGGTCGCGACCGATCCGGCCGTGACTCACGGGCGCGATGTCCACGAGAGCGCCATGCGGCACGCCGTACGGTGCCGGCGATTGCACTGCCAGCGCGAAGGCCAGTTTCTCGTTGACGACGGTGATGTCGCCCGCCGCGCGGGCGTTGCCTGAGGGTATGGGTGTGGGACCGGTGACTACCTGCACGGCAGCCGTGGCGCATGTCAGCGCGTTCACCGCGCCCAATAGCGCCGCAAGGGCCGCAATCTTCGCTGTGATCATGGTCCCTCGCGAGCCCGCCCGAACCTCGCGCGGCGGCGCTTCTGCGATTCACCCGCCCGCGACGGATACTAACCGACGCTCTGCGGATCACGCGAGAGCAGGCAAGGAGAGCAGGCAAGGAGAGCAGGCAAGGAGAGGGGGGCGAAAGCACGGCGCGCGAAGCGCCCGCGCACATACGGTGCGCAGGCGGCGTCTGTCGGGTGCGGGGGCTTGCTTATCAGTGCCGGTAGTAGTAACCGTCGTGCACGACGAACACCGGAGCCGGCACGACGATGCCCACTCCGACATAAGCGCGCCCAGGTCCGACCGGAGTCACCACGCAGCCCCCCAGCGCCGCGCCGAATCCCAGGGCAATCAGCAATTTGACGATGCCTCGCATGTTCCGCTCCTTATTGGATTAGGCTCACCCAAAGATAGAAACGCGCGTGCCGGCCCGCGGATGACAAACCCTCGTGCCCGCTGTGCGGCAGCGCCGCCGGGCGGTCCAGCGCCGTTAAGCGGCAGGAGCTGCGGTGCGGAACTCGCCCAGCACGTCCTGCTGCACGAGGGCGTGGTTGATGTGGGCGTCGCGCGCAGCATAAAGAAGAGTGACACGCTGCCCGGCGGCGCGCTTGCGCAGCGCCTGCAACTGCACCGCGGGGCGCGCAGCTCGGCTCGATAGCGCGTGCCGAACTCCGGCCAGCGCGCCAGCTCACGGTGGAACCACTTGCGCAGAGCGTGCTCGGAGCCAGATCGATCAGCCACTCATCGAGCGCGGCGGGTTCCTTGCTGATATCTCGCCCGATCCAGCCGCGCGCCCGAGGGCGTATCATGCGTGCGCACCATGAGCACGTTCCGCCAGCAGCTGCGCAACAACGCTGTGGCTCTCATCAGCCTGCTCGTGGCGCTGGGGAGTCTTGGGTACAACACCTGGCGCAATGAACGCACCGAGCACAACCGCAACATCCGCACGGCCACTTTCGAGCTGCTGACCAAACTCGCCGAGCTCGAGCGCGTGGTGTTCCTGGCGCAATACGACCGGGACGTCAATGGCGGCAATCCGCGTACCGGCTGGACCTACGTACTCGTGATTCGCGACCTCTCGACGGTGGTTCCGGGCGCGGTGCCGGCGCGCGCGGCTGAGTTGCAAAAAGCCTGGGGCGAGGGCTGGGAAGGTCTCGGCAAGGACGATGAGGCCAGCGTCAACCGCATCGATGACGCCATCGCCCGGTTGCGCGAGGCAGCGCTCGCGACCATCAGGTCATTGCGCTGACGCGCAGCGCGCCGCGCTCAGTTGCCGGCGTGTGCCGGCTGGAACACGAACAGGCGTGACTCGCTGGCGTCGTCCGTGAAGCGCACCAGGCGTTCAAACCTGAGTCCGAGCGCTTCGAGGATGTCGATGGACGCCGTGTTGTCAGGGGCGGTAATGGCCACCACACGCTGCAGCCCGAGCGTTTCGACGCCCAGGCGCAGCGTGGCCCGTGCCGCCTCGAGCGCGTAACCGCGGCCGCGGAAGCGCGGCAGGAGAGCAAACCCGATTTCCACATCGGGGTGCGTGTCGCGGCGCAAGAGTCCGCACATGCCGATCGCCACCGCAGGCTCGCGAAGCTCGACAAGGTACAAGCCAAAGCGGTAGCGCGCGTAGCTGGCAACCGGCCCGCTCGCGATGTAGCGGCGCGCGTCTTCCTCATTGTGTACGCCGCGGTCGCCCACATTCCTCAGGAAATCAGGATCGGTCAGCAACTCGACAATGAACGCTGCGTCGCCGTTCTCAAGGCAACGCAGACGCAGGCGCGCCGTGTCGAGGACACTCACGTCCGACCCGGGGACGCGCCGGCGCTACTGCGCTTATACAGCGGTACCTCCCGCGCAGAGGTGTGTGTCACGACCGGCAGACATGTAACGATTATTGCGTACTATCGAGCGCTGTTCACCGGGGACGCGTCACCATGATCACGCTCTATCACCGTCCGAACTCACGTTCCACGCGCTTTATCTTCCTTCTCGAGGAGTTGGAGGCGCCCTATACCATACAGATCGTCACGACGCGCAGCCGCGATGGCGGCGGTGCGGTGGATCCGGCCAATCCTCACCCGCACGGCAAGCTACCCGCGATTTCCGACGACGGCGTCGTGGTCTTCGAGTCGCCGGCGATCGCGCTGTACCTGACGGACAGGTTTCCCAAGAATGGCCTCGGGGCCGCTCGCCGGTGAGGCGGCACGCGGCGCGTACCTTTCAACTTGACAGGCAATGGTGAATTCTATAGAACACTAAATAGTTATATAACCTTATGGTTTAATACAGTGAGAACACAACGACTGAACGAGACCTTTGCCGCGCTGGCCGATCCCACGCGCCGCGCGATCCTCGCGCGGCTCGCTGCCGGGGAAGCCGGCGTGATGGAGCTGGCGCGGCCCTTCGACATGAGCCAGCCAGCAATCTCCAAGCATCTGAAGGTGCTCGAGCGAGCCGGCCTCATTACCCGCGGCCGCCAGGCCCAATCCCGGCCCTCC
>CATPBM010000326.1 GCA_955652625.1 uncultured Steroidobacteraceae bacterium | reverse complement strand
GAACGATGCGCCGTGCATGCCGAGATGGGTGGCGGCGCGCTGCGCCGCGGGTGATAGCTGCACAGCATCCGCCGACCCGCTCAGCGTCGACCACAGGCGCAGGTTGCGCCGCGCGAGCAGCACGATCGGGGTGGCGCGCACCGGCGCCGCGCCGCGCTCGGGAGCCCCGCGCCGGGGCGCCAGGCGCGTCCACACGAAGCGGCCCGCGAGGCACTGCTCGTCGAGCCACGCGGGCTCGTACTCGCTGATGCGGTTGGGCAGCACTTCGGTCTCCCAGGCGCTCGCGGGGGCTTCGAAGCCCTCGAGCTGCGCCAGGATTGCGCCCACCGCATCCGGGCCCTCCATGCGCAGCGCCGGTGTGACCCGCTGCCACTCGAACAGGAACCGCAGGAAGTCCCGCGCCTCGATTGGCTCGATCTCGGCGCGCAACCGTTTGACCGTGTAGCGGTGAATGCGCGCCAGCAGGCGCCGCTCGCACCATTCATTCGCCTGCACCGCCTCCGGGGTAAAGGCGCCGCGCATCGCAAAGCCCTCCGCCTGCAACGCGGCGAGCGCGGCATCGACCGCCGTGAGCGGCACACTCATGGAAGCCGCCAGCGCCTGGGCGGTCGTGGGCCCAAGGCCCTCCAGGCGCCCGCGTACCACCTCCAGCAGCGCGGCCTCGGGGGTCACGCTCTGCGCGTACGCGGCCGGTGTAACCACCGCCGGTGCGCACGGCGCTCCGGGGTAGAGCGCGGCAAACAGGGGCAGCCTCTCGGTCGTCACCCACACGCGCAGCTCCCCTGACGTGAGCTGCGTTACCCGCTGCTGCTCCGCCAGCGCGGCGAGCAGCTGCGGCCAGCCGGCGCCGGCCCGCGCCTCCGCCTCGGTGAGGAACGTGAGCCACAGGAGCGCGTCATGCAGCTCGTCGGCGTTGGTGGCATCGGGCCACGCCTCCTCGCGCACGCGCCGGATCGCATCCGGGTCGAGCTTGCCGATGTCGGCGGCGCTTTGCGGATCGAGCCAGCGTCGGCTGATGACCGCCTGCGTGCGCCGCTCCTCGAGCGGCGCGTCGTCCAAGTACGCGTACGGCCGCGCCGAGAGCACCTCCAGGGCGAGGGGGGAGGGCTCGGTGAGGTCGCGCGCCAACACCTGGATGCTGCCTGACTCCAGCCCGCGCAGCAGCCGCTCGAAGCCTTCGACGTCCATCGCCTCTTCGAGACAGTCGCGCATCGCCTGGCGCACCAGTGGATGGTCGGGAATCTCCAGTTCTCCCGGCAGGTTCTCGGCACACGCCACCTGGTCGGGGAACACCGCCGACAGCAGATCCTCCGCCGCCATGCGCGCCAGCGGCGCGGGCACCTTCTTGCCGCCGCGGAAGCGCGGCAGTGCCAGCGCAATCGCCGCACTCCAGCGCCAGCGCACTGGAAACATCGGCGCCGCGCACAAGGCCTGTATCAACAGCGGCCTCACGGTGTTGGAATGCAGGTAGCGCGCGACCTCCTCGAGCTCGAAGCTGTGCGCGGTCGTGAGCGACAGCACAATGGTGTCCTCGGTGGCCGCCGCCTGCAGCTCGAAGTTGAACGAGCGGCAGAAGCGCTTGCGCAGGGAGAGCCCCCAGGCGCGGTTGATGCGGCTGCCAAAGGGCGAGTGGATGACGAGCTGCATGCCGCCCGCCTCGTCGAAGAAGCGCTCGAAAATGATCGTGTGCTGCGTAGGCAGCGCCCCGAGCGCGGCGCGCGCCGCGGCCAGATACGTAACCAGCTGCACCGCGGCGGGCGCGGCGATGCCGGCGTAGGTCGCGAGCCAGCGCGTGGCCGGCTCGATTCCGGCCTCGAGGTGGGCCTCCAGGTCCGCGCGCAGGCGCGAGACGCTTACCGAGAGCTCATCGGTACGGCCCGGCGCCTCGCCGAGCCAGAACGGAATGGTCGGCGGCTCCCCGCGTGCGTCCTCGACGCGGATACGGCCCTGCTCGACGCGCCTGATGCGGTAGGAGACGTTGCCCAGCTGGAAGATATCGCCCTGCAGGCTCTCGACGGCGAAGTCCTCATTCACGGTGCCGACGAACTGCGCCTGCGGCTCGAGAATCACCTGGTAATCGGCGCTGTCGGGAATGGTGCCCCCCGAGGTGAGGGCGGTGAGCCGCGCGTTGCGCCGGCCCTTCACTTTGGCGTTGACCGCGTCGTGATGGATGAGCGCTCCGTGGCGGCCGCGGCGCGTACTGTAGCCCTCGGCCAGCATGCGGATCACTGCGGCGAACTCGTCGCGCTCCAGAGCGCGGTACGGATAAGCCCCGCGCAGCAGTGCGTACAGGGCGTCCTCGTCCCATTCGTGCGCCGCCACTTCGGCCACGATCTGCTGCGCCAGAACATCGAGCGGCTTGTCCGGGATTCTCAGTCGATCGAGCTCGCCGCGGCGCACCGCGGCCAGGAGCGCCGCGCATTCCACCAGGTCATCACGCGACAGGGGAAAGAGCCTCCCCCTGGGAGTGCCGCCGACCGAGTGGCCAGAGCGGCCGACGCGCTGCAGGAAGGCGGCGATCGAGCGCGGCGAGGCGAGCTGACACACCAGGTCCACCTCGCCGATATCTATCCCCAACTCGAGCGAGGCGGTGGCGACGAGCGCCCGCAACTCGCCGCGTTTCAGGCGCGCTTCGGCATCGAGCCGCGACTCCTTCGCCATGCTGCCGTGGTGGGCGGTGACGTGTTGTTCGCCCAGCCGCTCGGAGAGGTGGCGCGCGATGCGCTCGGCCTGGCGGCGGGTGTTGACGAACACGAGCGTGGTGCGGTGCTCGCTCACCAGCTGCGCCAGGCGGTCATGGATCCGCGTCCACACCTCTCCCGACATCACCGCCTCTAGGGGGGCGGGGGGGATCTCCAGTTCCAGTTCGCGCTCGCGCACGTGGCCGGAGTCGATGATGGTGCAGTCGGCCGAGCCGTCGGCATTGAGATTGCGCATGCCGACCAGGAAGCGCGCCACTTCCTCGATGGGTTTCTGCGTGGCGGAAAGGCCTACGCGCGTGAGTTTCCTGCCGGCGAGTGCCTCGAGCCGCTCGAGCGTGAGGGCGAGATGCACGCCGCGCTTGCTGCCGGCCATGGCGTGGATTTCATCCACGATCACCGTGCGCGTGCTCGCGAGCATCCGGCGGCCCGACTCCGAGCCCATGAGGATGTACAGCGACTCGGGCGTGGTTACCACGATGTGCGGCGGGCGCTTGCGCATCGCGGTGCGCTCGTGCTGCGGGGTATCGCCGGTGCGCACGAAGGTGCGGATGTCGGGCTGCGGCAGGCCGAGCGCGCGCAGCTCTTCGCCGATGCCGGTGAGCGGCGCTTCGAGATTGCGGTGGATGTCGTTGGAGAGCGCCTTGAGAGGCGACACGTACACCACCGATGTCTCATCGGCGAGGCCGTTGGCCGCCACGCCGGTGCGCACCAGCTCATCGATCACCGCCAGAAATGCCGCCAGCGTCTTGCCCGAGCCGGTGGGGGCGGCGATGAGCACGTGGCGCCGCGCGGCGATGGCCGGCCAGGCTGCGCGCTGCGCCGGGGTGGGCGCGGCGAATGTGCGCTCGAACCAGCGGCTGACGGCGGGGTGGAACGTTGCGGGCATACCTGAATTGAAGCACACCCGCGGCGTGACGAGGAGTTGGGGAGCGTCGAATTCACACACCATACAGTGAGCGGCGCCGGCCTCGGCTGTACATCAGAGCCGCACGCGCTGGGATGCGGACGGCAAAGGGGGGTAAAATGCCCGGCCCGCTGCGGGGATCTCCAGTGAGTGCTTCGGATGTGGGATGAGAATCTCGAAGATAAGGCCCGGCGCAATGTCGCGTGGCTGATCGGCATCATCGCCGCGGCGCTGATCGCCGTGGGCGGCTGGTACTGGTACGCCTCCAGACATCGTGCGCCCGCCGCGGCGCCCGCCCCGCCTCCGGCCGCGCCCGGCACAGCTGCGAACGGCGAGGCGCAGATCTCACACCCCATTCCCGGTGAGGGCCCGGACGCCAGCGCACTGCCGGCGCTGAATGACAGCGACCAGGTGGCGCGCGACTCGCTCGCGGGAGTGCTGGGCAAGAATCCCGTCGAGCAGTTCCTGGTGCCGCAGAGCATCGTGCGGCACATCGTGGTAACGGTCGACAATCTGCCGCGCAACAAGGTGGCGGTGGACCTGCGGCCTGTGAGGCCCACGGCAGGACAGACCGCGGTCGCGACCCAGGGCGACATCACCACGCTCAGCGATGCCAACTTCGCGCGCTATGCGCCGCTGATGCGCGTCGTGCAGGAGGCGGACGTGAAGTCGCTCGCGGTGGTGTACGAGCGCCTGTACCCGCTGTTCCAGCAGTCTTACGAAGACCTCGGCTATCCGGGCAAGTACTTCAACGACCGCCTGGTCGAAGTGATCGATCACCTGCTGCAGGCGCCCGAGATCAAAGGCCCGGTGCAGCTCGTGCAACCGAAGGTATTCTACGAATACGCGGATGCCGACCTGCAAGGGCGCTCCGCCGGCCAGAAGCTGCTGATGCGCATGGGCCCGGCGAACGAGCGCATCCTCAAGGACAAGCTGCGCGCGTTTCGCGCCGAGATCGTCAAGAACAAGTAACGCTGCCTCCGAGGGTCAAGAACATGAACGACGTAATTGCTGAGGACGAGAGCGGTGTGACGAGGCCGCTCGCGGAGCTGCGTTCGGTGCTGATAGCCGGCGAGACGCTCGAGGCCTGGGCCATCCAGCGGCGCGTGTTCGCACTCACGCACCGGCGATTGCTGATCGCCGCGACCAGCGGCCGGCTCATCGTGCTGACCCGCAGGCTCCTCGGCGGCTTCGACGTCGCCACCATCCGCTGGCAGGATCTGGAAGAAGTCACGCTCAGTGTCGGCATCCTGAGCGCGGATCTCGCGGTGCGCGCGGGCAAGGCCACCGATCTCGCCTCGCTCGGCGCGCAGGGCTCGCAGCGGGTCCAGTTTCTCGGATTACGCAAAGAGCAGGCGCAGTCGGTGTATCGCATCTGCCAGACTCAGGATCAGGCGTGGCGCGAGAAGCGCCGGGTACGCGAGCTCGAGGAGCTGCGCGCGCGCTCGGGGGGAATCCAGGTGAGCTCCGCGCCGGCGGTTGCGGGCGTGTCGGGCGATGACGATGCGGTACGGCGCCTGCAGGAGGCCAAGCGCCTGCTGGATGCGAAGCTGATAAGCGACTCGGAGTACGAGGCGATCAAGGCGAAGATCGTGTCGTCATAGCGCCGCGTTGTCGCGCGTGGACCCGTCGCAGGTCGGAATGACGCGCCGCACGCCATCTATACACAAGTAATCCACAAGCGATCCACAGGCGCTCTGGGTTAGGCTGCCCCGCCATGGCCATCCGTTTCCGGCGGCGCCGCGAGGCGCAGAACGAAGTACTCGGGACCTACAGCTTCCCGAGCCGCACGGTGCAGGTGCTGCGCACGCAGGAAGACCGCATCCTGTGGACCTGCGATTGCGACAAGTTTCGCCGCCAGGCCACCCAGCGCGAGCCGCTGTGGTGCAAGCACATTGCCAAGGCCGCGGCGCGGCGCTCGCTCGAGCGCCTGACGCGCCGCGTGGCGGTGACCCGGGCGCTGGAGCGTTGACCCGTGCATGCGCACGGCCCGGAGCCTCGTGGCGCCCAGAGGAGCGTTACGCCTCGATCAGCCCGTGCCGGATCGCGATGAGGGTGAGCTCGGCCTGGTTCGACACCCCGAGCTTCTGCTTGATGTTGTAGAGGTGCGTGCCGACCGTGGACGCCGACAGCTTCAGATCGTCGGCGATGCGTTGCACGGTGGCCCCGCCGGCGAGCCGCACGAACACGTCGAATTCGCGTTCCGACAGCCGCTCCACTGCGGACTTGCCGGCGCCCTCCACCTCATCCAGCGCAAGCGTCTGCGCAAGGTTCGCATCGAGATAGCGCCGGCCCGCGGCCACGGCGCTGATAGCCTCGAGGAGCGCCTCGGGTGCGCTGCGCTTGGAGAGAAAGCCGCGTGCCCCCTCACGCAGTGCCCGCCGCGCGTGCTGCGGGTCATCGTGCGCGGAGAGCGCGAGCACCCGCGCCTGCGGCTGGTGTGCGCGGATGCGTCGCAACGCCTCCAGTCCGCCCATGCCGGGCATGGCCAGATCCATGACCACCACATCCGGGTTGAGCTCGAGGTAACGCTGGCAGGCGTTCTCTCCGGAGTCGGCCTCCCCCACGACCGTGATGTCCGGATGCGCCTGCAGCAGCAGACAAAAACCGGTGCGTACCACCGCGTGATCGTCCACCAGCAGCACGCGGATCATGCGCCCACCGCCAGGGGAATCTCCGCCGTCAGGCTCACGCCGTGCGGCTCGCTGTTGCGCACCTGCAAGCTTCCTCCGAGATGCTCTACCCGTTCTGCGAGGCCGCGCAGGCCAAAGTGTCCGGGGCGCGACCATTGCGCCGGAAGGCCGACGCCGTCGTCCGTTACCGAAACGATCATGCGCTGAGCGGTGGAGCTGACATCGATAGTAACGCGTTGCGCGTGGGCGTGGCGCAGGGCGTTGACGAGCCCTTCCTGCACCACCCGATAAGCCGCGAGCGTCACGCTGGCGCCCAGATCCGACGGCAGCTCATGCCGCAGCGATAACAGCGGGGAGGGATAGCGACGCTGCCAGTCGCGCACCAGACTTTCCAGCGCTGCCGCAAGTCCCAGCGTATCGAGCGAGAGCGGCGCGAGGCGCGGGATGAGGCCGTGCATGGCGTCGTACAGGCGTGCCGCCTCGGCGGAGATCAGACGCGCGGCCGAAGCTAAGCCCGGGTCCGCGGACTGTGTTGCGATGGCCGTGGCGAGACTGCGTATGGCGGTGACCGACTGGCCGAACTCGTCGTGCAGCTCGTGCGCGATCAGGCGCCGCTCCTCCTCGACGCCCTGCTCGATGAGCAGCGCGAGCTCGCGGCGCTCTTCCAGGCGCGTGCGCGCCTCGCGCGCCTCGCGTTCCGCTTGCACCTTGCCCTCTACCGCCTGCGCCATGCGGTTGAAGGCCGCGCCGATCGCGTGCGCCTCCGATCCGGGCAGCGGCGGAAGGCGGAAGGCGAGTTCACCGCGCTGCAGGCGCTCGAGGCCGTCAGCGATGATCGGAAACGGGGCGAGCGCCCGATCCACGAGCCAGAACGCCAGTCCTCCGATCAGGATGAGCATGATCGCGGCGATGGCCACCAGCCGCGTGAGATCGTCCCAGGCATCCAGGATGGCGCGCGAAGGCTGCGCTTCGATCACCAGTTGCACGCCGTCCGCGAGTACGAACACCTGCCGCTCGGGCTGCGGCGCCAGCAGATGGGCGAACCAGGCCGGCGCCTCGCGTCCGGCCTTGTAGAGCGGCGGAGGAGAGTGGTAGAGCAGCTCGCCGGCGGGTCCGCGCAGCGTGATCTCGTTGGCGCGCACATGGCCGAGTTGCTGCAGCAGCTCCTGCACCGCGCGCGTGCCGCCCGAATCGGAATACCTCAGCGCGAGGCGACCCAGGAAATGCGCGGCCACGCGGTTGGCGGCCTCGATCTCCTCCCTCACCGAGGAGCGCGTGTCGCGGATTTCGTCCGCGAGCAGCACCGCGACGAACACCGCCGTCAGGCCGGTCAGTACCAGATTCAGGCGCGTTCGCAGCTTCATCGAGGGATTAAGTCGCGTGTCCTCAAGAAAATCATGAGGCCACTTTCATGATGATCTGCTTTCGTCCCCAGGCTGCTCAGGAGAAGGATACACTGGTGGCGGTAGATGCCGTCTAACTGACCAGACCAGGAACAAAGACTATGCGTTGGGAAACACCACAAGCGACTGATTTCCGCTTCGGCATGGAAATCACGATGTACATCGCGAACCGCTAGAGAAGAGTAAGGGCTGGGAGCCTGGCCGCCGGGCTCCGTAGGCCCGTTCGGAGCGGGAACCGGCCCGCCCCCGAGCGCAGCCGTGAAGATCCGCGTGCTGGGTTCCGCCGCCGGTGGTGGTTTTCCCCAGTGGAATTGCAACTGTCGTAACTGTTCTGGCGTGCGCAATGGCACGCTGCGGGCATCCGCCCGCACCCAATCCTCGATCGCCGTCTGCGGAAACGACCCCAGCCAGTGGGCACTCGTCAACGCGTCCCCGGACATCCTCGCGCAGCTCAAGGCGAGTCCCGTCCTGCAGCCCGCGCGCGCGCCGCGCGACAGCGCCATCGTGGCCATCGTGCTGGTCGATGCGCAGATCGACCACACCGCAGGGCTCTTCATGCTGCGCGAGTCCCACCGCCCGCTCGCGATCTGGTGCACCGACAACGCCCACACGGACCTGACGCGCGGCAATCCCATCTTCGGGGTACTGTCATACTTCTGCGGGATCGAGCGGCGCGTCATGACTCCGGATGGCCGCGTGTTTGGCGTCGACGAGGTCGAAGGGGTTGAATGGCGCGCTCTGGCTGTGGCGAGCAAGCCCGCGCCATATTCGCCGCACCGCGACGCGCCGCTGCCGGGCGACAATGTGGCGCTCGTGATCCGCGATCGCCACACGCGCCAGGGCGCCGTCTACGCACCCGGGCTCGGGTCGATGGAACCGGCGCTCTGGCAGGCGATGCAGGAGGCAGCCTGCGTGCTGGTCGACGGCACGTTCTGGAGCGATGACGAGATGATCGCCCAGGGCCTCTCGCGTAAGCGCGGCCGCGACATGGGCCACCTGCCGCAAAGCGGCGCTGAGGGTATGCTCCAGTGGCTGGCCAAGCTGCCCCCCGCGACGCGCAGAATTCTCATCCACGTGAACAACACCAACCCGATTCTCGACGAGGATTCCCCCGAGCGCGCCGAGCTCACGCGTTGCGGCATCGAGGTCGCCTGGGACGGCATGGAGATCGACCTGTGACAGCGCCGGCCTGGACGCGCGAGGAGTTCGAGGAGCGCCTGCGCGAGCGCGGCCGTGCCTACCACATCCATCATCCCTTCAACGTGATGCTCAACACCGGCAAGGCGACGCGCGAACAGATCCAGGGCTGGGTGGCGAACCGCTTCTACTACCAGATCAACATTCCCATCAAGGATGCCGCCATCCTCGCCAACTGCGACGACCGCGACGTGCGCCGCCACTGGGTGCAGCGCATCCTCGACCACGACGGCCATGGCGAGGACCCGGGCGGCATCGACGCATGGCTGCGGCTCTCCGAGGCCGTGGGTCTTGCGCGTGCGCAGGTGGAAAGTCTCGATGAGCTGCTGCCCGGCGTGCGCTTCGCGGTTGACGCCTACGTGAATTTCGCGCGCCGCGCACCCTGGCCGGAAGCGGTGTGCGCCTCGCTCACCGAGCTGTTCGCGCCGGAGATCCACCGGCAGCGACTCGCCACCTGGCCGCAGCACTACCCGTGGATCGACGCGGCTGGGCTCAGGTACTTCCAGAGCCGCGTGAGCCTTGCGCGTCGCGACGTCGAGTTCGGGCTCGCGCTCACCCTCGAGCGGTTTGGCTCGCACGCCGCGCAGCAGCGCGCGCTCGAGGTCCTGCAGTTCAAGCTCGACGTGCTCTGGCAGATGAACGACGCCATGGCCATGGCGTACGGAGTGACGGCGTGACTGACGTCCCGGCTACGGCTCGGCCCGCGATCGCCCACGGCATGCGTCTGCAATGGGAGCCGGCACAGGAGGCGCATGTGCTCCTGTACCCGGAAGGCATGGTCAAGCTCAACAGCAGCGCAGGGGCCATCATGAGCCGCTGCGACGGTGTGCGCACCGTGGCCGACATCGTCGCCGACCTGGAGCGCACCTACGCCCTCACGGGACTCGCCGGCGACGTCGGGGCATTCGTAGCACTCGCCGTCGAGAAGCACTGGGTGGAGTTGCGCGAATGAGCGCCGCCGCCCCACCTGTCGGCCACGGCCTGTCCGCGCCGAACGCCCAGCCGACGGCGGGGCCGCCGCTGCGGGAAACCGCGCGCGGTGTT
>CATPBM010000325.1 GCA_955652625.1 uncultured Steroidobacteraceae bacterium | reverse complement strand
TTCCGAAGGTGCGCTGCCCGCCATCGCGACCGTGTCGCTCAGGCTCTTTCCCGAGAACCCGGGGGGCGAGGCGCGCGCTATCGCCGCGCGCGTCGCGGACTTAAGAAGCCTCGATCCGCAGGGCACGGTGGCGGTGCTGGTCGCCGCGCATGCGCACGCGGTGCCCGTCATCGATGCCCTGGAGGCGCAGGGTCTGCCAGCGCTCGGGGTAGATCTGGTGCCGCTGCGCGAGCGCATGATCGTGCGCGATCTGGTTCAGCTCACGCGCGCCCTGCACGACCTTGCCGATCGCGCGGCGTGGCTTGCCGTGCTGCGCGCGCCCTGGTGCGGTGCGCGCCTGAGCACGCTGACGGCGCTCTCGGGCCTCAACGACCGCGAGCTCCTCATCGAGGCCTTGGGAAATCCCGAGCGCCTGGCGCATTGCGACCCGGCTGAGCGGTCGCGCCTCGAGCGGGTGCGCGACGTTCTGAGGGCGGCGCTCGCGCGACGGGGTGTGGGTTCGGCCGCCAACTGGCTGGAGACGACGTGGATGCGCCTCGGGGCGAGCGATGCCTATCAGGCGAGGGAACTCGAGGATGCGCGCGCCTTCTTCGCCGCCCTCGCCGAGCGCGCCGCCGCGTTCGAGTGGCGCGCACCAGGGGACTTCGCATCACTCCTCGAGCATCTCTACAGCGCCCCGAGCGCCGGTGAAAACCCGGTGCAGGTGATGACCATCCATCGCGCCAAGGGGCTGGAGTTCGATCACGTCATCGTGCCGGCGCTGGATCGGGCAACGCGGGGCGGGGAGCGGCGCCTGCTGCGCTGGATCGACCTGCCAAGCCAGGCGAGCGAGAGCAATCTGCTCATCGCACCGACACCGCCGGTCGGCGCGAAGGAGGAGGGCGACCTCAACGTGTATCTCAAGGATCTCCTGCGGCAGCGCGATGCCAACGAGCGCTGCCGGCTGATGTACGTAGCCACCACGCGCGCACGGCGCACGCTGTGGCTGTCCGGTGCGCCGGCAGTCTCTGCGGACGGTACCGTGAAGCCGGACAAGAGGACTCTGCTTGCGATCCTGTGGCCCGCGCTGGCGGCGCGTTTCGAGACAGTTGCAGGCGCGGATGCGCCCGCGGCGCTGGCACCCACGGCCCCGCTGATCCGGCTGCTCGCCGACTGGCGGCCCGCGGACCTGCCCCCGGCGCTGCCACTGACGCAGCTGCCGTGTGCGTATCTTGCGGCCGAGCCTCCGGAGTTCAGTTGGGTAGGCGAGACGCAGCGGCACATCGGCACGGCCGTGCACGCCTGGTTCGCGCGCCTGGCGCAGCAGCCGCTGCCCACGGACGAGGCGATCGGGCAGGCGGGCGCCGCGGTGCTCGCCCAGCTGCAGCGCCTGGGCGTGCCCGCGCGCGAGCAGGAGCGCGCGGCGCAACTGATTCTCAGCGCCGTCCGGCGCACCCTCGCCGATGAGCGCGGCCGCTGGATCCTGAGTTCCCGCCACCGCGAGACGCACAGCGAGCTGGCGCTCACCGGTTTGACGGGCGGGCGGCTGCGCAGCGTCGTGATCGACCGGTGCTTCGTGGACGAAAGCGGCACGCGCTGGGTGATCGACTACAAGACGAGCCGCCACGAGGGCGGGGACCTCGAAGGGTTCCTCGAGCAGGAGATGCAGCGTTACCGCCCGCAGCTGGAGGAATACCGCACCCTTGCTGCCGCGCTGGGTCCGCAGCCCGTGCGCGCGGCGCTGTACTTCCCGCTCCTCGGCGCGTTCCGCGAGTTGCGCTGAGGCGCCGGATCAGAACGTCCCGGAGATGGAGAACGGGCGCCTCCCGGAGGCATCCGGGGAGCCGAAGAAGCGGATGTTGTTGACGAGCTCGGGTGGGGCGCCGGGGCGCGGCGCGATGAGTCCCTCCAGCTCAAACCCTCCCTGGCGGGTCAGGCGCAGTGTGCCCTCGAGCGCAACCGGCCCGTCCAGGTCGCGGAGCTTGCCGAGGGGCTCACCGCTGCCGCCGGGGAACGTCACGACGTAGCTGCCGAGGGGGGTGGCCATGCCACTGCGATCCTCGAGGTCATGAGCCTCGATGCGGCCCTGCAGCTGCGTGATGACCTCGTGCTGGATCTGCACGAGCGCGAGATCCAGGTGTGCGCGGCCGGAGAGCTGCGGCGGCACGCTCGGGATGAGCTTCGGATCGAGCGGCAGGTCGGCCAGCAGGTTGTGTGCCGTGAAGCGTCCCCCGAATCCGACCTCAATGTCCGCGTTCGCGTCGGCCGCGCCGTGCACGACGGAGAGGTGCGCGGCGAGCTTGCCGAGGAGCAGCCGCAGCGGGTGCAACTCCCAGGTGACGTCCCCAACGGCAGTGCGCCCGATGTTGAGACCGCTGCACGTGCCGCTCCAGAGCGACCCCTCGACGCTCGAGCACGCGCCCCGCGCATTATGCGTGGGGACGACCCAGCTGGCCGGCATGCGGGCCACGAGAATCCCCAAGAAAGCCGCTGCGGCGAGCAGCGCGATCCAGATGGGGCGCTTCACTTCAGCCCGAGTGCAGGACGATCGCGGCGTTCACCAGCCCGGGCGCGCCGGATTTCTCGATGGTGGCCGAGTCGACGCTGACGCCGTTCTGCTGCGCCAGGCGCCCGAGCCACGCTACCAGAGCATCGAACGGGGCCTTCTCCAGGCGCACCGACAGGCTCCCCGAGGCGCCGGGTTCGCTCCCCGAGAGCGAGCCCGCGAGTCCCGACTCGCGCGCCGAGCGATCGACTATGACCAGCAGCGACTCGGCGCTGGTCGCAGGGGCCGGACCCAGCGTGGCAAACTGCGGTGCCGCGCCCTGCATCCACGTGAGATCCGCTTTCTTCTTCGCGAGCCGCGCCTGTGCGTGCGCGACGCTGCGATCAAGAGGAACCAGGATGCCGAAGATGAGGAGCAGCACCGCGAGCACGGCTGCGCCGATCACCATGCGCCGCTCACGGGCGGAAAGCGATGCGAGCGAGAGGGAGTTGAGCGAGGGTGCCATGCTGCTGAGCTCAGGTGCCGCTGGCGCGCACC
>CATPBM010000324.1 GCA_955652625.1 uncultured Steroidobacteraceae bacterium | reverse complement strand
TGTACGCCATGCCGCCGCCGCGCCGCGGCGCCCACGGCGGCGCGGGCGCGGCTGCGCGCAGCTTCAGGCCGCGCCGATGATGAGTCCGGAAGCGATCCAGCCGCGCAGCAGCGCCGCGGCTTGCGCCGGAGCCTGCTCCTCGCCGAGCTCCTCGCACAGCAGCTCGCACAGCTCACCGAATGGCCAGCCGTTGCGCGCGGCATCGAGCACGGCGGCTTCCATCGCCGGCAACGATCGAAAATAAGTGGTGAGCTCGCGGCGCCACAGAAGCCACTGCAGCGGAGCTGCATTCAGCAGTGCCTGCGGGCGGGGCGCATCCTCGGTAAGCGCCTGCCAGAGCTGCGGTACGTTCCAGGTAAGCGCCAGGCGGTGCACGCTCGGATGCCAGCTGAAGCGCAGCTGCGCCCACTGCTGCGCGGACACGAGCGCCAGCGCCGCATGCGTGAGCGGCTCGGCATCGGCCGCATCGAATACGCACGTCATGGTCCACTCCCAGCGCGCCAGATCCGCGAGCACCGGGGCGGCGGTGTAGTCCTCGTGCGCGGCGAGAAATGCGGGGAGCGAATCGCCGTAGTAACGGATGGAAAAGAACGGCGAGTCGTGGGCGCGCACGTAGTCCATGGCAAGAGTGGCGAAGTCCGCCTCGCCGACCAGCTTCGCGAGCGCCGGAAAGTTCGCCTGCAGGGCGTCCGCGAGCCGGCTGCGGTATGCGCCGCCGTAGACCTGCAGCCGCGTGGCCACCGGCACGCGCGCCGTGCCGCTGACGTGCACCTCGATCGCACTGCCGCCGCGCAGCAGGTAATCCTGAAAATCCCCCTGCACGCGCTCGAGCTCGCTCATGAGCTGCCCGCGGCCGCGATGCGCCGCGGGAATGCCCCGCGCTGTGGGCGCTGTGCGCCCACGCCACCCCCGGGATCACCGCCGGATTCGGCGAGGGTGCGCGCGCACACCGCGCGCGCCTGGGTGAGCTCCGCGCACAGCTCGGCGAGCGGCGGAATGTGGTCGTCGCGCTCGATCATGGTGGAGACGGCACCGAAGCGTCGGACGGCGGCGGCATACAGCTCCCACACCGGGTCGGGCACCGGGTGATCGTGGGTGTCGACCAGGTAGTCGCCGTGATTCTCATGCCCGGCGAGATGAATCTGCTGCACGCGCTCGGCGGGAATGGCGTTGAGGTACTCGAGCGCGTCGAACTCGTGGTTCACCGAGCTCACGTAGATGTTGTTGACGTCGAGCAGGATCAGGCAGTCGGCGCGTGCGGCGATCTCGGCGAGGAAGCCCCACTCGGTGAGCTGCGAATCGCGGAATGCCACGTAGCTGGAGACGTTCTCCAGCAGGATGCGCCGCCCGAGAATGTCCTGCACCGTGCGCACGCGCTCCACCACGTGCGCGAGCGCCTCCTCCGTGTACGGCAGCGGCAGCAGGTCATGGGTGTTGCGCCCCGCCACCCCGGTCCAGCACAGGTGATCCGAGATCCAGGCCGGCTGCACGCGCTGCGCGAGCGCCTTCACCTGAGCGAGGTATTCGCGGTCCAGCGGCTCCGTGCTGCCGATCGACATCGACACGCCGTGCATCGCGAGCGGATGGCGCTCGCGCATGCGCATCAGGTAGTGCAGCGGCTTGCCGCCGGGCACCAGGTAGTTCTCGGTGAGCACCTCGAGCCAGTCGACCGCGGGACGATCCGCGAGAATCGCCTCGTAGTGATCAACCCGCAGGCCGAGACCGAATCCGAGAGCCGGGTAGGTCAGCATGTGAATAAACCGCGGGCCGGGCGCTCCGGGCGCACCCGGCCTTTGGTCCTTCAGCTCACTTGGCAGCCTTCGCCTTGGCCGCGTCGCACTCCGCCTTGGTCATCTCCATGAACCCCTTGCCCTTGCAGGAGTTCTGGCCCTTGCAGGCGTTGTTGGCACTCTTGCAGGCCGAGTGGCCCTTGCAGGAGTTGACACCCTGGCACTTCATCTTGCCCTCTTCCGCGCTGGCGGTGCTCACCGCTACCGTCGAGAACATCACCGCAGCCGCTGCGGCCAGGGCAACACTGGACAACACTCTTGATTTCATTTTCGCGTTCTCCTTCAGGAGGTTTTTGGCGCCGCCGATTGTAACTCCGCGCCCACGGAAAGCGCTTGTCGCGCGTGAACGACATAAGTGCCTAGTAACGCAGGCAAATCCGGCCACACGCGGCCGCGGACGGCGGGGTTTATACAGTAGACCGGCAAAGGCGACACTGGATTGCAATCGCGATCTGCCGCCCCCATGTCGCCCGCCGAGGGGTCGTGCCTGAGGCACTGCACCCTGCGGATCCATTACACTTTCGGAAGATCGCGCTTAGCCTCCTCGCAGGCGCGCTCCTCGACATCGACTCACCGACGGTGACGGAATGACCGACGCCTCGCGTGACGCCATCTCCGTGCGTGGCGCGCGCCAGAACAACCTGAAGAACCTCGATCTGGATCTGCCGCTCAACGAGCTGATCGTGGTGACCGGCGTGTCGGGCTCGGGCAAGTCCTCGCTGGTGTTCGACACGCTGTACGCGGAAGGCCAGCGCCGCTACGTCGAGACATTCTCCCCCTATGCGCGGCAGTTCCTCGATCGCATGGACAAGCCGCAGGTCGATTCCATCACCGGGATTCCGCCGGCGATCGCCATCGACCAGACCAACCCGGTGCGCACCTCGCGCTCGACGGTCGGCACGATGACCGAGCTCAACGATCACCTGAAGCTGCTGTTCGCGCGCGCCGCGGCGTTGTTCTGTCAGCAGTGCGGCAAGCCGGTGCGGCGCGACACGACCGAAAGCATCTACGCGGATGTGCTGGCGCGTGCGCAGCGTGGCGGAGACCCGCGGCTGCTCGTGACCTTTCCGGTGCCGGTGCCTGAGAATTTCAAAGTCGACGAGGTGCGTGAGCTGCTCGCGCGCCAGGGCTACACGCGCTTCTTCGAGGACGCAGGCTCGGCGGCGCCCGCCGCGGCGCCAGCGCCCCGCCGCGGCAGCAAGCGCGGCCGCACCCCCGCCGGCGTCACGCTCGACGTGACGCAGGATCGCCTGCGGGCCGGGAGCGCTGAGCGCGGGCGAGTGCTGGAATCGCTCGAGGCGGCCCTGCGCGTGGGTCGCGGACGCGTCAACGTGCAGGTGATCGACGACGCGGATCCGCCGCGGCGCTTGGACACCTGGCGCTATTCGAGCCGGCTCCACTGCGCGGACTGCGACCTCGCGTACCGCGAGCCCACGCCCAGCCAGTTCTCGTTCAATTCGCCGCTCGGAGCGTGCGACACCTGCCGCGGTTTCGGCCGCACCATCGGCATCGACTATGGGCTCGTCGTCCCGGACGAGACGCGCTCGCTGCGCGGCGGCGCCATCAAGCCCTGGCAGACCAAGTCCTACACCGAGTGCCAGGAGGATCTGGAGAAGTTCGCGAAGCTGCGCGGCATCTCCCTCGAGACGCCCTGGCGCGAGCTGCCCGCGCAGGCGCGTCAGTGGGTGATCGAAGGCGAAGGCGCCTGGACCAAGAAGGTCTGGTACGGCGTGAAGCGCTTCTTTGCGTGGCTCGAGACGCGCGCTTACAAGATGCACGTGCGCGTGCTGCTGTCGCGCTACCGCGCCTACACGCCGTGCGGAGCCTGCGGGGGCGCACGCCTGAAGAGCGAGGCGCTGCTGTGGCGCATCGGCAGCCACGCGCTGGCGCACAGCGCGCTCGGCGGGGCGGCGCCCTTTCTTCCTGCGCGCGCGGCATGGAACCCCGCTACGCTCACCGCCCTTCCGGGGCTCTCGCTTCATGACCTCGTGCTGCTGCCGGTCGAGCGCAGCTACGAGTTCTTCGCGAAGCTCGAGCTGCCGCGGCCGCTCGATGAGGCGACCGAGCTGCTGCTCGGGGAGATCCGTGCGCGCTTCCGCTATCTGGTGGACGTGGGCCTGGGTTACCTGACGCTCGATCGCCAGTCGCGCACGCTCTCTGGCGGTGAGGTGCAGCGCATAAATCTCACCACCGCGCTCGGCACCTCGCTCGTCAACACCCTGTTCGTGCTCGATGAGCCTTCCATCGGCCTGCATCCGCGCGACATGCAGCGGGTGATCGGCGTGATGAAGCGCCTGCGCGACGCCGGTAACTCACTCGTCGTGGTCGAGCACGACCCGCAGATCATGCTCGAGGCCGATCGCATCCTCGACCTGGGTCCAGGCGCCGGCGAGCGCGGCGGGGAGATCGTGTTCTTCGGCAGTCCCGCGCAGCTCCGCGCGAGCGGCTCGCTCACCGGCCAATATCTCGACGGACGCAAGAG
>CATPBM010000323.1 GCA_955652625.1 uncultured Steroidobacteraceae bacterium | reverse complement strand
GGAAGCGCCCACGCAGGCCGCGCGCCGCCGACAGCGTGGCCGGATCGAACAGCGGGTCGGCGTCGTGCTCAGGCAGGGCCTGTCGCGACCAGACGCGCACGTAGTGAGTCTGAGCGTCGGTCTCCGGGACGGTGGGCCATTGCGGCGAGCGTGCGCTCTGCTGCCAGCAGCGATTGAGCTCGGCGAGGGCCTCATCGGCCGCCAGCCCGCGCTCCATGAGCAGGCATCCGGCCACCATGGCAGTGCGTCCGATGCCGGCTCGACAGTGCAGGTAGACCACGCCACGAGAGCGCAGCCCCTCGCTCAGGCAATCGAGTATCCCGGCCATGGCTGCGGCGTTTTGGGGGACGCCGTGATCGCGGATCGGCTTGCGAAGGTAGTCGACGCTGAGCGGGAGTTCCGTGTGGTAGGGGACGGCCTCGCCCGGCTCGGTGAGGTCAACGAAACAGCGGACCCCGGCGCGCAGGAGCCCGGCCAGGCGCGCGCGCGTCGCCTCCGGAGTGAGGCCCCCCGGATATTCTCCGGCCAGGAGTTTGCCCGGCAGCACCCAATAGCAGTTCGAGAGCGGCAGCTTGCCCGGGGCGGCGAGCGAGGGCGAGCTCATGCCGGCTGCGGTCGAGGCGCCGCGGGCAGTGGCGGTGCGAACGCGGCGGCGAGCACCTCCTCGTCGTGCTCACTAATGGGCGCGAGCCGCGCGCGATCCAGGCCGGCGAAATCGAAATGGCGTGGATCGGCCAGGTGCCCGGGCTCCACGTTGCGCAGCGCTGAGAAAATCGACTCGGTGCGCCCCGGAAACTCCTGCTCCCAGTCGCGCAGCATTTTCTTTACCGCCACGCGCTGCATGTTGTCCTGCGAGCCGCACAGCTTGCAGGGAATGAGCGGGAACGCGCGGCCGCGCGCGTAGCGCGCGATGTCACGCTCGGCGGCGTACGCCAGTGGCCGGATGACGACGTGGCGGCCGTCGTCCGAGAGCAGCTTCGGAGCCATGGCTTTCAGGCGCCCGCCGAAAAACAGGTTAAGGAACAGCGTCTCGACAATGTCGTCGCGGTGGTGCCCGAGGGCAATCTTCGTGACGGCGTTCTCGGCGGCGAAGCGATACAGCGCGCCGCGCCGCAGGCGCGAGCACAGCCCGCACAGGGTGCGCCCCTGCGGGATCACCCGCTTCACCACGCTGTAGGTATCCTGCTCGATGATGCGAAACGGCACGCCCACGCCTGCGAGGTACTGCGGCAGCACGTGGGCCGGGAAACCGGGGTGCTTCTGATCGAGGTTGACTGCGATGAGCTCAAAGCTCACCGGGGCGCTGCGCTTCAGGGACAGGAGAATGTCGAGCAGGGTGTAGGAATCCTTGCCGCCCGACAGGCACACCATCACCCGATCACCCTCGCTGATCATGCGGTAATCGGCAATGCACTTTCCGACCTCGCCGCGCAGCTGCGCTCCCAGGCGCTTCAGAGTGTGGGAAGGCTTCGCTGCGGCGGGTATCACGGCGGCGGACGGACTCAAGGGCTTTCCGAAAGGATCAGGCAGCGGCGCTGGAAGCGATGCTCTCGAGATACTTTGCCTCGACGTAGCGCACGAAGGAAGTGGCCGACAGTGGTTTGCCGGTGGCGCCCTTCAGAAGCTCCTGCACGGGCACCTTCGCTCCCAGTCCGTGCACGTGGGTGCGCAGCCACCCAAAGAGCCCGGCAAATTCGCCGCGGGCGAGCTGCTCATCGAACCCGGGCAGCTGCGCCCGCAGGCTCTCGTAGAGCTGCGCGGCGATGACCGCCCCCAGGGCGTAGGACGGGAAGTAGCCGAATGAGCCTACCGCCCAATGAATGTCCTGCAGGCAGCCATCCGCGTCGTTGGTCGGGCGAATCCCTAAGCGCTGCTCCATGCCGGCGTTCCACGCTTCCGCGAGGTCGCGCACGGCGAGCTCGCCCGAGAGCAGCTGCTTCTCCAGCTCGTAACGCACCATGATGTGCAACGGATACGTGAGCTCATCGGCATCGACACGGATCAGCCCGCGCTGCACCCGGGTGAGGTGTCCGTACACGTTCTCGACGTCCCACTCCGGGCCGCTCGCGCCGAAGTGCTTGGCGAGCAGTGGCTGCACGTAGCGCACGAACGGGCGGCTGCGGCAGACCATCATTTCCATGAGCAGCGACTGGCTCTCCTCGAGGGCCATGCCGCGGTCGCGCCCTACGGGCTGATCGCGCCAGTCCTGCGGCAGTCCCAGGTCGTACATCGCATGCCCGGTTTCGTGCAGCGCCCCGAGAAGCCCGGAAAACACATCATCGGGGTCGAAGCGCGTGGTGACGCGAATGTCGCCCGGAGCTCCCTCGGTGAAAGGATGCTCGCTCTCGTCCAGCCGGCCGCGATCGAAGGGGAAGCCGACCGCCTTCATGACTTCGACGACCAGGGCGCGCTGTTTACTGGCCGGAAACTTGCCGATGAGCGGCAGCAGCGGGCGGCCCTCCTGAGCGGCGATTGCCTCGCGGATCAGCGAGGGGAGCCGGCGCGAGAGCGCCTTGAACATGGCGTCGATGTCCGCCGTCGTGAGGCCCGGGCTGAACTCGTCCACGAGCGCGTCATAGGGGGCGAGATTCAGCGCCTGGCCAAGCAGCGCCGCCTTGTCGCGCACCAGGTGAACCACCTCTTCGAGGTACGGCGCGAACGCCTCGAACTTGCCGTGTACGCGCGCCTCGAGCCAGCGCGATTCGGCGCGCGAGGTGGCCTTGGTGAGGCGCGAAACGAGCGTCACCGGGGTGGCGATCGCGTGGTCGCGCTGCCGGCGCATTTCGCGCAGGTTCGCGATCTGCCAGTCGGCCAGGCCCTGGGTGTTGGCCTGCGCCCGATCGAGGAGCCGCGTGATACGCGGCGCGGTCAGGAGCGCGTGGTGCTCGGTCTCGAGCGCGGCGAGCTGCTCCCCGCGCACCTCGGCGCTGCCTCGGGGCATCATCACCGCCGCATCCCAACGCAGCAGCGCCAGCGCGCCGCGAAAGGCGTGCAGCCGCTTGAACTCCTGTTCGAGTTGCTTGTAGGGCGAGGCGGACATGAATCTTCTTGGCGCGGAGGGAATGAGGCGTAGTTTACCAGTTTCCGCCGGGTCAGTGCGTTGCCGATCTGAATTTTTCTTTATAAAAATCAATATGTTACTGTCATATACAGCAAATTGACACCTCGCCTCCTTGACGGCGGCGGAGCGCAGTGG
>CATPBM010000322.1 GCA_955652625.1 uncultured Steroidobacteraceae bacterium | reverse complement strand
GTTGCTCCGCCGTCCACAGTTCGTGGCCATCCGCGGGGTTGAGCGCGTGCAGCTTGCCATCGACCGTGCGCACCGCGATCAGGCGCTCGGAAATGGTGGCTGGCGCCAGCACCTCGCCATTGAGGCGCACTCTCCAGCGACTGGCACCGTCGGCGGAATTGAACGCGAACAACTGCCCGTCGCTCGAGCCCACCACCACCAGGTCGGTGCTCGCGGCCGTGCCTCCGGACAGGGGCGCCTTGGTCTTCACGCGCCACAGGACGCGGCCGGAACGCAGATCGAACGCCACGACGTCGCCGCGGTGACCCGCGGCGTACACACGGTTGTCCGCGATCGAGACACCCAGCCCCAGGCGCAGGGCGATGGCCTTCTTGTCATCGACGGACGCCGTCCAGGCGCGCTGCACGCGCAGCGTGGCGGACAGCGGCGTGAGCTTCGCCGGCTGATCGATGCTCTTGTCCTTCGAACAGGCGCCAATCACGAGAAGCAGCGCCGCCAGAGAGCTCCAGCGTTGCAGGTTTCGCATGCGATTCACTTGCGAGCTCCAGGCGGCGTGGATCTCGCCGCCGTAGCGCGAGCCGGCGCGTCGGTCGACAGGTCCGCGATCTTCAGGCCGAGGAGCGTCGTCTCGGCCCCCGGCTCCGCCCCAACCTGCGCGCTGCGATATTCACTGAGTGCCGCGCTCTTGTCGCCCTTGGCGTAGTAGGCATCACCGCGCACTTCGTGATTGCGCGCGGCAAAGGCGCCCGCCTGGGGGCCACCATTGAGCGTGGCGAGCGCACTATCGGGCCTGCCTTGGGCGATCTGCACCCGCGCCAGGCGCAGCCGCGCCACTTGAGCCAGATCCTGATCCTTAGAATGCTCCGCCACCGCCGCCAACTCACCGGCGGCCTTATCGAGCTCGCCGCTGTCGACGTACAGACGCGCGGCCAGGAGTCTCGCCTGATCCGTATAGGGGGAGCCCGCGTGCTCGCGTTCCAGCTCGCCCAGCAGCACCATGGCCTGCGAGCGCTCGTCGCGCTCCAGGGCGTGGACCGTCTGCATGTACTTGGCCCCCGCCTCGAGCCGTCCCGCATCAAGGTGCGCCTGCCACCAGCGCCAGCCGGACACCGCCCCCACCGCCAGCACGACGGCGAGCATCACCGCCAGCGCGTTCTCGCGCACCTGGACCTTGACCCATTCCCATTTCTCTTTTTCGGACAGGTAGTCTTCCACGCATCCTCCCCAACATCACACCAGGGGCACATCGCCCGCGCGCCCCACCGCAGCCAGCGCCGCATCCAGCCCGGACGCCAGCTGTGCGATAGGGCACTCGCTCTGACCCGAGGTCTCGCGCAAAGGTTTCATCGCGACGACGCCGCGCGCGAGCTCATCGTCGCCGACAATCAGCGCGAGCCGCGCCCCGCTCTTGTCAGCGCGGCGGAATTGCGCCTTGAAATTGCCTTCACCGACATTCAGCTCGAAGCGCACCGTGGGCCGCTCGCTGCGCAGGCGTTCCACGAGTTCCAGTGCGCGCTCCGCCGCGTGTGCACCGCTCACCACCACGTACACATCCGGGCCGGTGGGCAGCGGGGTGCGCCCGGCCGCCACCAGCAGCGCCACCAGGCGCTCCACACCCATGGCAAAACCGATGGCCGGAGTGGCATCGCCGCCGAGCTGCGCGATCAGGCCATCGTAACGGCCGCCGGAGCATACGGCATTTTGTGCGCCCGTGGACGCGGTGATCCATTCGAACACGGTGCGGTTGTAGTAGTCGAGCCCGCGCACCAGGCGCGGGTTGATCTCATAGCTCACGCCAGCCGAGCGCAGCATGCTGCAGAGCGCCTCGAAGTGAGCGCGCGACTCCGCATCCAGGTACTCGGTGAGCAGCGGTGCGCCGCGAATCACCTCCTGCATTTGCGGGGCCTTGCTGTCCAGGACGCGCAGCGGATTGCCCGTGAGGCGCCGCTGACTGTCGGCATCGAGCTGCGACTCGCGGGCACGCAGGTACTCGACGAGCCGGCTGCGATACTCGCGGCGGCTCTCGGGTGTGCCGAGAGAGTTGATCTGCAACTTCAGTCCTGCGATCCCCAAACGCTGCCACAGCCGCGCGCTGAGCGCGATGAGCTCCGCGTCCACGTCGGGCCCCGGGCAGCCGACCGCTTCCACGTCCACCTGCCAGAACTGCCGATAGCGCCCGGCCTGCGGTTTCTCATGGCGGAACATGGGACCCAGGCACCATAGCTTGTGACGCTGGCCGCGCAACAGGCCGTTCGAGATCAGCGCGCGCACGATGCCCGCGGTAGCCTCGGGGCGCAGGGTGAGGCTGTCGCCGCCGCGATCCTCGAAGGTGTACATCTCCTTGCCCACAACATCGGTGTGCTCGCCGATGGCGCGCCTGAAGAGCTCGGTGTGCTCCACGATAGGCACGCGAATCTCTTCATAGCCATATGCGGTCAGCAGCTCGCTGGTGCATGCCTCGAAGTGCTGCCAGGCCCCGACCTCGAAGGGCAATACGTCGTTCATGCCGCTGACGGGCTGGATCTGGTCTGCCACCTCAGTCTCCGTGGGCCAGCGGCGGCGGCGCCGCCCAGGCGCGCCCCGCGGCATCGACGAGCAGATGCGCGCTGCCGTCGCGGTGCACG
>CATPBM010000321.1 GCA_955652625.1 uncultured Steroidobacteraceae bacterium | reverse complement strand
CGCGTCGTTTGCCGCTCGCCGACCAGGCGACGCGGCAGGCATACAGGCGCGCCTCGTTGGGCTCGAAACGGTTGAAGCCGATCACTTCCTGCTGCAGCACTCCGTCGCTCTGGCGCCGCACGCGGCGGCGGTACCAGTACAGGTCCGCACTGATCACGAGCTGATAGTCCAGGTAGCGCGCGACCCCGGAGCGCACATCCAGGCAGTGCCGCCCGAGCGTGCCGCCGCGAAACTGGTCGCCGGACCTGGTGAGGGTCAGATCGCAGCCCGCCGCCGGGACGACGTCCTTCCACAGCAGGCGCCCGAGCAGCTGCGGCCGGTAGTTCAGATGCGTCCACTGCCGCGCATTGGTGAAGGTGAACAGCCGCGCCCGTACCCCGTGCGCGCTGTCCGCCAGCGGTTCGAGCTGTATCAGCAGTTGCCGGCGCGGCTGTTGCGGGTCGTCCTCGAGAAACTCCTCGAGGTACAGCACGTGCGCTCCGAGCCAGGCAACCTTCACCGGCGCCACGATGGTGCGCACGCGCCGCTCGCTTAGCAGCGGCCAGGGCGCGCCGCCGCGATCGAGGCTCATCACGACCTGCTCGCTGGAATCACGCACGCCCGACCACACACGCTGCAGAGCGGCAACATCGCCGCCATCTGACGCCCCGGCGGCCATAACCCACAGTGCAAGTAACGCAGCCATGCGTGCGTGCGGCAGCTGAGCGCCTGTCTTAAGGGTCCTTCCTCAGGCGGACCAGGCCTTCCTGAGCGGCGCTCGCTACGAGCCGCCCGTCGCGGGCAAACACGCTGGCACGCGCAAAGCCGCGCGCGCCCGAAGCGCTCGGGCTCTCCATGGCGTACAGCAGCCAGTCATCCACGCGCAGCGGACGGTGAAACCACATGGCGTGATCGATGCTGGCCATGATGAGGTTGGGCCTCAGGAGCGAAGTGCCATGCGGCAGGGTGGCAGTGTCGAGCAGGAAGAAGTCCGAGACGTACGCCAGCAGGCGCCGGTGCAGCATCTCGTCGTCGGGCAGTGCGCCCACTGCGCGAAACCAGATCTCGCGCGCCGGCGCCTCGCGCCGCGGATGCAGGTATTCGATCGGCTGCACCGCGCGGAATTCAAACGGCCGCGGCTGTTCGAAGAAGCGCCGCACGCGCTCGGGCAGGCGCGCGAGCAGCTGCGCCGGCGGGCCGTCCGAATCGGGCAGACCCTCGGGCGGGGGCACCTGCGGCATCGCCATCTGGTGATCGAAGCCGGCTTCCGCCACCTGGAAGGAGGCTGTCATGTTGAAGATCTGCTGGCCGTGCTGGATGGCCACGACACGGCGGTTGGCGAAGCTATGACCGTCGAGGCTGCGGTCGACCTCGTAGACGATCGGCGCGGTGCAGTCGCCGCGCCGCAGGAAGTACGCATGCAGGGAGTGCACCACGCGTCCCTCGACGGTGGCCGCTGCCGCCGACAGCGCCTGTCCGAGGACCTGGCCCCCGAACACCTGCGGGCTGCCGATATCGCGGCTCGCACCGCGAAACAGGTTGACCTCCAGCTGCTCGAGCTCGAGCAGCTGCAGAAGATCCGCCAGGCGCTGATCCATGAGTGTGCCGCGTCGTTGCTTCAGCCGAACTTGAAGGTGCCGTGCATGAGCGCGTTATGACCAGGGAACGTGCACAGGTACTGGTACTGCGCTCCCGCCTTCAGGGTGGACGCCGGGAACGTGACGCTCGTGGTCTCACCGCCACCGATGGTACTGGTGTGTGCGAGCACGCGCTTGTCACCGGGCGCGACGTAGTTGTTGGCGAGCCCCGCGCCCATGCCGGCATTGGCCACGGCCGCGACGTCCGCCGCGTTCACCAGCACCCAGTTGTGGCCCATGGCCTCCTTGGGGAGCTTGCCGTTGTGGTGCAGGGTGACGGTGATGTCCTTGCACGAGGCGGGCGCCGTCAGCTGCTGCTTGTCGTATTGCATCTGGTCGTTGCCGCTGATCTCGAGCTTGCACGGATCGGCGTGGGCGAACATCGGCAGCGCGAGTGCACCGAGCAGAGCCGCGGCGGTGAGCGTGTTGTGAGGGCGGGACATGGGGTCTCCTTACATGAGTGACAGGTCAGTCCGTCAGTCCGGCACTCCCAGACGCTGGTGCATCAACGGGCTCGTGGTCGTGTACTGCAGGAACTGCTTTTTCTGTGGATACAGGTGGTGTTGGATTGCGAACGCAGCGAGCGCCGCCTCGTGGAACCCGGACAGGATCAGCTTCTTCTTGCCCGGGTAGGTATTGATGTCGCCGACCGCGAACACGCCCGGCAGGCTGGTCTGGAATTTCTCGGTGTCCACCGTCAGCGCCTTCTTCTCGAGCGCCAGGCCCCAGTCGGCGATCGGTCCGAGCTTGGGGTGTAGCCCGAAGAACACCAGCAGATGATCAGCCGCAAGCTCATGGAGCGTGCCGTCGGCCGCGCGGATGTTCACGCCGCGCAGCGCCCCATCCTGCACGATGAGCGAGTGCGGCAGCGCCTCGAAACAGCGCATGCGGCCGGCGGCGACCTGCTCGCGCATGCGCGCGACCGAGGCGGGTGCGGCGCGGAATTCGCGCCGCCGGTGCACGAGCGCGAGGCTCGCCGCCCGTGGCAACAGCTCGAGCGTCCAGTCGAGTGCCGAGTCGCCGCCGCCGAAAACCACCAGTCGCTTGCCGGCGAGCTCGGCGGCGCTCTTGACACGGTATTGGATGGCGCCGCCCTCGTGTGCGCCCGCACCGTCGATGCCGATACGCCGCGGCTGAAAGGAGCCGACGCCGGCGGCGATGACCACGGCGCCGGCGTCGAAGCTCACGCCCGCGGCGCTGGCGATGTGAAAGCGCCCGTCGCGCGGCGCAAACTCCACGACCT
>CATPBM010000320.1 GCA_955652625.1 uncultured Steroidobacteraceae bacterium | reverse complement strand
CTTCATGTCCGCGCGGATGGGTTCGCGCCCGAAGCGCTGCTGCCACTCGGCAGCGGACCGATAGGTCACCGTGCCGAGCTTGCGCGCCAGTCGCTGTCCCTTGACCGGGCCTTTGCCTTCGGAGTAGTTCCCGCCCTCCCAGTCCGGGTCGTTGGTGACGGCCTCGCGCTGGATGGAGCGCAGCGCAATGGCGAACGGCGAGGCCGCCGCGGTACCGGAAATGCACACCAGGCGCCGCGCTGCCTTCGGAAACATCGCGGCATAGGCGAGCACCACCATGCCGCCGAGTGAGGGGCCCATGACCGTGTCCAGGCGCTCGATGCCCCGTGCGCGCACCGTCTCGTAGCCTGCGCGCGCGATGTCCTCGACCGAGAGGTCGGGAAAGCTCAGCCGGTAGGGCTTGCCGGTGGCGGGATCCGCTGAGGCGGGGCCGGTGGACCCGAAGCAGGATCCTAAGGAATTCACGCAGATGACGAAGAAGCGCTCGCTGTCGATGGCGAGCTTCGGACCCACCATGCCCTCCCACCAGCCCTCGCTCGGATCCTGCGCCGATGAGGCGGCGTGCGCGGTGGGCGAGAGGCCGGTGAAGAGCAGGAGCGCGTTGTCGCGTTTGTCGTTCAGCGTTCCCCAGGTCTCATACGCCACGTGCGCCCCGTGCAGCGCACCTCCGCGCCACATGGGAAAAGGATCAGGCAAGGCTGCGTACTGGCGCGCATGCATGGGAGCGGCGGGAAGTGCGGACTTGAGCGGCGCGGAGACTTTTAAGGTTCCGGATCGCCGCCCTCGGCGATGCCCTCGAACAGTATGGTCGACAGGTAGCGCTCGGCGGTGTCGGGCAGCATGGCGAGGATGACCGCGCCCTGCTTTGCCTCGGTCGCCACCTTCAATGCCGCGGCGAACGTCGCGCCCGAGGAGATGCCGCAGAAAATCCCTTCGCTCCGGGAAAGCGCGCGAGCGGACTCCACCGCTTCGGTGTCCGTGACGCTCACCAGCCGGTGCGGCACATCGCGTTTGAGCACCTCGGGCACGAAGTCCGGAGTCCAGCCCTGGATCTTGTGGGGCGCCCAGGGCTTGCCGGCGAGCAGCGAGGCTCCCGCAGGCTCGCAGGCCACGATCTGCACGTCCGGCCGCGCGACGCGGATCATCTCGCCCACGCCGGTGAGCGTGCCGCCCGTGCCCCAGCCGGTCACGAAGTAGTCCAGCCGCCTGGCGGCGAAGTCCTGCAGGATCTCGGGGCCGGTCGTGTTGCGGTGGTAGGCGGGGTTCGCCTCGTTCTCGAACTGACGCGCCAGGAACCAGCCGTGCTTCTTCGCAAGCTCCTGGGCTTTCTTCACCATGCCGCTGCCGCGCTCGGCGGCGGGGGTGAGGATCACCTTCGCACCCATCATGCGCATGATCTTGCGGCGCTCGACCGAGAACGAGTCGCTCATGATGGCGACGAAGGGATAGCCCTTGGCCGCGCAGACCATGGCGAGCGCGATTCCCGTGTTGCCCGAGGTGGCCTCGACGACCGTCTGACCTTGCTTCAGCGTACCGCGGCGCTCCGCGTCCTCGATGATGGCGATGGCCAGGCGGTCCTTGACCGAGGCCAGCGGGTTGAAGAACTCGCACTTGACGTACATGGTGACGTCCTTGGGTGCGAGGCGCTGGATGCGCACGATGGGGGTTTTGCCGATCGTGCCGGTGATGCTGTCGTAGATCATGATGTGGTCCTTGTACGCTGCCTGCGCATCTTGGGACAAGGGCCACAAGGCCCCTCGTTCATACCTGGTTGTTATGATCGCATGACCAGATTGCAGAAGCTTCTGGCCGCCTCGGGCCTGGGCTCGCGCCGCACCGTCGAGGAATGGATCCGCGCCGGCCGCATCACCGTGGCCGGTCGGGTGGCGCAACTCGGCGATCGCGCGGGCCCCTCCGAGGAGGTGCGCCTGGACGGGCGCAAGCTTGAGCTCAAGAGTGGGGACCTCGCCACCCGGGAGGTACTCCTTTATTACAAGCCCATGGGCGAGGTGACGACCCGCAGCGACCCGCAGGGCCGCCCCACGGTGTTCGAGCGACTGCCGAAACCTAGGGCGGGGCGCTGGATCAGCGTCGGGAGGCTGGATGTGAACACTTCTGGGCTCCTGCTCCTCACCACCGATGGCGCGCTGGCCCACCGCCTCATGCACCCATCCGGGGAAGTCGAGCGCGAATACCTGGTGCGCCTGCGGGGGCGCCCCGAAGCCCCCGCCCTGCGCCAGCTCCTTGCCGGGGTGCAGCTCGAGGATGGACCGGCGCGGTTCGATCGGATTACGGAAGTGCCGGCCGAAGAGGGCGTTCCCGGGAGCCACAGCGCCTTCACGGTGGTGCTGCACGAAGGCCGCAACCGGGAGGTGAGGCGGCTGTGGAATGCGGTGGGTTTTGAGGTCAGCCGCTTGCTTCGGATCCGCTACGGCCCCATTGAGCTGCCGCGCGACATGCGCCCAGGGCAGACCCGGGGGGCCGATGCCGCCCAGATCGAGGGGCTTTACCCCCGCGCCCCAAGCAAATAACGGGCCAAGGATGCATTGACACCCCGCCACCTCGAAATCACAATACGCGGCTCGTTTTGCGGAGGGGTACCCAAGCGGCCAACGGGAGCAGACTGTAAATCTGCCGGCTTACGCCTTCGAAGGTTCGAATCCTTCCCCCTCCACCACTTGAGGCGGGAAGGAAGCGCAGCCGCGAGGATGGCGGCCGGCAGATCAGGCGCCATCAGCGGGTGTAGTTCAATGGTAGAACCTCAGCCTTCCAAGCTGATGACGTGGGTTCGATTCCCACTACCCGCTCCAGTTACATAGAGCCCATGTAGCTCAGTTGGTAGAGCACGTCCTTGGTAAGGACGAGGTCACCGGTTCAATCCCGGTCGTGGGCTCCAGTCGACCGGGCGACCGGTCATGTGT
>CATPBM010000319.1 GCA_955652625.1 uncultured Steroidobacteraceae bacterium | reverse complement strand
GGCCGGCGCCAACGACAAGCCGCATCAGGCTCCGGTGGCGGCTAACGGCGATGTGTCCGCCGCGGCGTCGGCAAATGCCTCAACGGGTGCGTCCACGACATACTGACCCGATGGGGCAGCAGCGGTTGAACGGCGGGTGCGAGGGTGCCCGCCGTTCAACCTTTTTGCGCTCACCCCGGTGGCCGGTCGCCGGAGTACCTGACCGCGGTGGCGCCTTCCACGGGACCGATCTTCGCCTTGTCGCTCACGTAGAGCTTCACGGGACGCTCGAACCTGAGAGTGCCTCCCACCATCGAGCCCGGGCCCACGACCACGCGCGGGATGTTTCCGGAATCGGACCCACTCGTATCCTTCCTCACATGGATTTCGCCGTCGACGCGGGCGTCGGGTCCGAGCTCTATTCCGCCCGTCACGGTGTCGATGCCGCCGCCGACGTGCGCTGCGGCGACCCGTATCAGCCCGTTGACGTTCTTCAGCTGCCCGCTCACCTCCGCGCCATTCTCGAGGATGAGCTTGCCGTTGACCGAGTGCACGTCGCCGCGCACCCGCACCGCCTCGGCCAACTCGATCGATCCGTTGACGGTCTTGAGCCCGTTCGCGCTCGCGTGGCGCGCCAGTGAAATGCCGCCGTTGATGGTGTGGGCGTGACCCACGATGGCATTTTGGCCGACGCGGATGGAACCGTTGACCGTCGAGAGATCTCCCGTGTGCTCGCCCGGCGCGATGTCGATGGACCCCATCACCTTCGAGGTCTCGGGAGTGGCCCGCGCCACGCTCCATCCCGCGCTCACGCTGAGGATCGTCAAAACAACAACCAGACTCTGTCGCTGAATCATGCGCGCCTGCCTTTCGTGACTGCCAGGCAATGCCGGTTGGCTATGGCAAATAACCCGATGGTTTGCACCGCGGCTCGCCACCGCCGCGGGCTCGGCGGTGGTCAAAGGCGTTGATTCCGTGGAGAATCCGCCGATGCGAGGAAAAAAGAAAGGCCGCGGAGCCCGCGCTCCGCGGCACATCCTGGTCATCGACGTGGGCGGCATGCACGTGAAATTCCGCGTGGACGGGCGTGGCACCATCCATAAGTTTGTCTCGGGACCCAGGATGACGCCAGCCGTCATGACGCGTCAGATCCGCGCCCTCATCCCCCACACCCCCTACGATGCAGTGTCGATCGGCTACCCGGGGCTGGTGTTTCACGGCAAGGTGGGCGCCGAGCCTCATAACCTCGGCAAGGGGTGGATGAAGTTCGACTTCGCAAAGGCGCTGGGCAAGCCAGTCCGCGTGATCAACGACGCAGCCATGCAGGCGATCGGCAGTTATGCCGGCGGCCGTATGCTGTTCCTCGGGCTCGGCACCGGGCTCGGCGCGACGCTGATCATCGACGGCGTAGTCGAGCCCACCGAGGTCGGACACATGCCGTACAAGCGTGGCCGCACGTTCGAGGACTACGTCGGTGAGCGCGGCCGCGAGCGGCGCGGCAATAGCAAATGGCGCAAGTCCGTGCTCGACGTGATCGGACTACTCAAGCAGGCCTTCCAGGCGGACTACGTCGTACTCGGCGGCGGCAACGCCGTGCGCCTGAAAAAGCTGCCGCCGGATGCGCGGCTGGGCGACAATCGCAACGCGCTCGCCGGCGGTCTGCGGCTGTGGCGGCAGGCAGGGCACGAGCTCATCCTGCCCGCGCGCGTCCCGCTGCGGCGGGCGCACGGTAGGCGATGATCGCGGCGCCGGGCGCTCCCGGACTGTCCCCGACGTGGTGCAGCAGCGCAAAGGAAATGGTCGGCTGCTCGCTGGGTTCCTCGCGCCTGTGGTTCACCATCGGCGGCGGCATCATCAACGAGGTCTACTACCCGCGCGTCGATCTGCCGCAGATCCGTGACCTCGGGTTCATAGTCGGCGACGGCGCGGGCTTCTGGGTCGAGCTGAAACGCCTGTGGCAGCACGCGGTGCACCTGGCCGCGCCCGGTGCGCCGGCGGTGCGCATCGTGCACCGCCACGAGCGCTTCGAGCTCACGCTGCGCGTGGCGCCGTGCGAGCACCGCGACGTGCTGCTCATCGAGGTGGATTTGAGCGGTGATGCAGCGTTGTACCCTTGCGCGCTGCTGGCGCCGCATCTGGGTGGCACCGGTGCCGACAACCGTGCGGAGGTGGTCGCGCACCGCGGCCGCAAAGTCCTGTGGGCGCAGCAGGGTCCCTTCGCCCTGGCCCTCGCCGCGGTTACCGCCCAGCAGCAGGACGCCTGGGGCCGCGCGAGTGCCGGCTGCGTAGGCAGCAGCGATGGCTGGCAGGATTTCGCCCGCAACGGCGCGTTGACCTGGGAGTACGACAGCGCGGGCCCCGGTAACGTCGCACTCATCGGGCAGTTGCCGCGCCAAGCGGTTCTGGGGCTGGGGTTCGGCAGCAGCCCGGAATCGGCAGCAACCCTGGCGCTCACCGCGTTGTCCGAGCCGTTCGCGATCTCGTGGGAGCGGCAGCTGACGTCGTGGACGCGCTGGCACGCGAACTGCGCCGAGGAGGCGCTGTGCGCCGATCTTCCGGAAGAGAGCGCCGGCCAGGTGCGGCTATCCACGATGGTCCTGCGCGCCCACCAGGACAAGACTTACCCGGGCGCCATGGTGGCGTCGCTGAGCGTGCCCTGGGGCAACACGCGCGAAGAGCGCGCGGGCTATCACCTCGTGTGGCCGCGCGATCTGGTCGAGAGCGCGGGCGCGCTGCTCGCAGTCGGGGCCGCGCGCGAGGCGCGCAACACGCTGCGCTACCTGCTCGCCACGCAGAACTCCGATGGACACTGGAACCAGAACCAATGGCTCGGGGGCAAGGGCTATTGGCTCGGCGTGCAGCTCGATGAGACGGCGTTTCCGGTGCTGCTCGCAGTCGCGCTCGATGAGCGCGGCGCGCTCGATGGCACCGAGGTCGCCGACATGGTGCGCCGTGCCCTGTCATTCCTGGTGCGCCACGGCCCGGCCAGCGATCAGGACCGCTGGGAGGAAGACGCCGGTCTCAACACGTTCACGCTCGCCGTATGCATCTCGGCACTCGTGGCCGGCGCGCCCTACCTGCCCGCCGACGGCCGCGAGCTGGCGCTGGCGTTTGCCGACTACTGGAATGCGCGGCTCGAGGACTGGACGTCGGTGCGCGACGTGCCGCTCGCGCGCCTGTACGGCGTGCCTGGCTACTACGTGCGCGTTGCCCCTGCGCAGGCGCTGTCCGATGACCGCCGCCCGCCGGACGGCGGCGTGCTGCCGATCCGCAACCTGCAGAACGATCCGAATCTGCCGGCGAGCGCGCAGGTGGGCGTCGATTTCCTGCAGCTGGTGCGCTTCGGTTTGCGCCGCGCCGAGGATCCGCTGATCGTGGCGAGCGTCAAGGTGGCGGATGCCCTGTTGAAGGTCGACACGCCCGCCGGTCCCTGCTGGCATCGTTACAGCGAAGACGGCTACGGCGAACACGACGACGGCAGCGCTTACGACGGTACCGGGCGCGGGCGCGCCTGGCCGCTGCTGACCGGCGAACGCGGACACTACGAGTTGTGCTGGGGGCGTGACGTCCTGCCTTACCTCACCGCGATGAGCCGCATGGCGTCCGCGGGCGGCATGCTGCCCGAGCAGGTGTGGGACAGCGCGCCTATCGCGGCGCACGGGCTGCTACCGGGGCGCCCCACCGGCGCCGCCATGCCGCTCGTGTGGGCGCACGCCGAGTATCTGAAGCTTGCCGCTTCGCGCGCCCTGAAGCGTCCCTTCGACCGGCCAACATCCGTTTGGGAGCGCTACCGCGGCGAGCGCCCTACACTCACGCGTGTGATCTGGTGCCCGCAGGCGCCGGCGTGGGAGATGCCCGAGGGCTGTGCCCTCACGCTCGCGCTCCCCGAGCCCGCGGCAGTGCGCTGGGGCCTGGACGGCTGGCAGGACGTGCGCGAGCAGGACACCGCGCCCAACTCGCTCGGCCTTCACCTGCTCGATATCGACACACCGCGCCTGCGCGCCGGCCGCTACATCGATCTGACGTACCGCCATGGTAACCGCTGGGCCGGCAGGGATTTCCGCATCCTCGTGACGCCGCGCGCGCACGTGTCGGGCTGAGGCGCCATGCCCTTTACCCTCGCGCACCCGGCCGCCATTCTGCCGCTGCGCCATGTCCGTCCGCTGCGCACGGTGCCGCTGATCATCGGCGCCCTGATTCCGGACCTGTCTTATTACTTGCCGGCAAACATCGGGCGCTTCATGCCAGGCAACCACACCTTCGTCGGCTCGGTGACCGTCGATCTGGTCGCCGGTTACGCGGCGCTGCTACTGATTTTCCTGCTGCGCGAGCCGCTCACGGCGCTGCTCTCGGCACGGGCCCGCTGGCTGTGCCTGGCAGCGCTTGCGAGTTTCCGCGAGCGGCGGCTCGAATGGGCGTGGGCAGTGCCCGCGATCGTGTTGGGAGTGTGGACGCACCTGCTGTGGGACTCATTCACGCATTCCGACGGGTGGCTCGTGCGCCGGGTGGCGGCGCTCAGCGCGCCGGTGACCATCGGGCCCTACACCGGTCTCCTGTGCCACGTTCTGCAATACGTGAGCTCCGCATTCGGACTTGCCGTGATGGCGATCTGGTATTGGCGGCTGCGCGTGCCGCCCGCGCCCCGGGCCGCGCCGGGCGCCGCACGCTCCTCGGTAGTCCCCGTGCTGATGCTGGTTGCGGCCGCCGCGATTCTCATCGGCAGCGTGCAGGCCACGGAGTACTTCAATCATGCGCATTTCATCTACGGGACGCTCAACATCCTTCTTACCCGCACTCTCAAGTGGTTCGGTCTGCTGTTCCTGGTGGCCGGAAGCCTGGTAGCCCTGCAACACAAGCATGACGAGGCCGCCGGCTGAAGAAACCCCTGGCGGCAGCTGCGAGCCGGACTGACCAACTCGCCGCCGGCATGTCAGGCTTCCGCAGCGACCGGAATCGCACGCGCACGCGGTGCTGCATCGCAGCGGCCCTCGCTGTAAGTTGTCCACGATCAGCTGGATGAGCTTCTGCCGGACATGCTTCTCGCATCAGCACTTGCACCTGCTTGACACTCCAGTCTAGCGAGCCGAGCATGCCTGGCAGGGGGATCGCGCCGATTTAGAGCAATTCAACACACGGCGTCCCCCGGGGAGCCGGCCATGGTCCGAATGAT
>CATPBM010000318.1 GCA_955652625.1 uncultured Steroidobacteraceae bacterium | reverse complement strand
TTCATGAACTGCACCCAGATCGGCAGCGCGGTGCACGCGCCCTCCTCGCTCTCCCCGAGCGGCCGCTCCTGATCGAAGCCCACCCACACGGTCGCCACCAGGTTCCTGGTGAAGCCATTGAACCAGGTGTCCTTCGCCTCGTTCGTCGTGCCGGTCTTGCCGGCGATGTCGCTGCGCCCGAGCGCGAGGGCGCGCCGCCCGGTGCCGCGCTTGATCACGTCCGCCATCATGTCGGTCATCAGCCAGGCGTTCTGGGCGCTGATGGCGCGCGGCGCGGCCTGCGAGTCGGGCAGCGGCGCAGGCTCGCCGTGCGTGGCATCGCCGCTGGCCTGCGCCGGCGGGCCCTGGGCGCGCACGGGGTCGGAGACGCGCACCGCACCGGCGGCTGGCGGCGGCGCCTCGCCCTCGTCGCACGTTGTGCACACCATGCGCGGCGCGGCGCGCCAGACCACCTTGCCGGCGGTGTCCTCGATGCGGTCGATGAAGTACGGCGCGACGCGGTAGCCGCCGTTGGCGAACACCGCATAGCCGGCCGCGACATCCAGCGGCGTCGCCTCGAGCGTCCCCAGCGCCAGGGTCAGATCGTGCGGCATGGTGCGCGCATCGAAGCCGAAGCGGCTGATGTAGTCGATCGCCGTGGGGATGCCGATCGTCTTGAGCACGCGGATCGACACCAGATTGCGCGAGCGCACCAGCGCTTCGCGCAGGCGCGTCGGTCCGCCGAATTCGCGCGTCGAGTTCTCCGGCCGCCAGGAATCCTCGTTGCCGTTGCCCTCGAGCACGATGGGCGCATCGAGCAGCACGCTCGCCGGGGTGAGTCCATTCTCGAGCGCCGCCGAATACAGGAAAGGCTTGAAGCCCGAGCCCGGCAGGCGCCGCGCCTGGGTGACGCGGTTGTACTTGTTGGTGAAGTAGTCGAAGCCCCCGACCAGGGCGACGATGCTGCCGTCGTCCGGATCGAGCGCCACCAGCGCGCTTTGCGCCCCGGGGATCTGCCCGAGCTGCGCATGCCCGGCATCGTCTGCGATCACGTAGATCACATCGCCCCTGGTGAGCACCTGCGAGGCGTCCTTGGGCGCAGGCCCGAGCGTCTCGTTGCGCAGCTCCTTGTGCGCCCAGGACAGTCCGTCCCACTCGATCTGCACCGCGCCCCGGCCCTTCACGTAAGCGCGCGCGCTCTTGTCGGCGACCGCTACCACGATCGCAGGCGAGAGGTTGCCGATGGCGGTGTACTCGTCCACCAGATCGTCGTAGTCGGGCTCGCCGTGCGCGGGCAGGTCGACGTGCCCGGCCGGCCCGCGCCAGCCGTGGCGGCGGTCGTACTCGATGAGCCCGATGCGCACCGCGCGGTTGGCCGCGGCCTGCAGGTGTCCGTCGACCGTGGTGTAGACCTTGTAGCCGGCGCTCTCGGCGCTGGGGCCGAAGCGCTGGCGCAGCTCGAGGCGCGCCATCTCCGCCACGTACGGCGCCTCCACGTCGTAGAGCGGCGCGTGTGCGCGTGCCTGCATCGGTTCCTTGTTGGCGGCAGCGGCGGTCGCGGAATCGATGTAGCCGAGCTCGCGCATGCGCCGCAGTACGTAGGCGCGGCGCTGCGTGGCGAGCTCCGGATCGACGATCGGGTTGTATTTCGAGGGCGCCTTGGGGACGCCGGCGATGGTGGCGGCCTCGGCGACGTCGAGCTTGTCGAGCGGCTTGCCGAAGAAGGCTTCCGCCGCGGCCGCCACGCCGTAGGAGCGCTGCCCGAAGAAGATGACGTTCAGATACAGGCCGAAGATCTCCTGCTTGGTGAACTCGTGCTCCATGCGGTAAGTGACGAAGGTTTCCTGCAGCTTGCGGCGCGCGGTCTTGTCGAGATTGAGGAACATGTTGCGCGCGGCCTGCATGGCGATGGTGCTGGCGCCCTGGGTCTTCTCTCCCGACAGCACGTCGATGAACACCGCGCGCATCACCCCGAGATAGTCGATGCCGTGATGCTCGAAGAAGCGCTCGTCCTCGGCGGCGAGAAACGCGTGCTTCACCAGCTCCGGAATCTGGTCGTACGTGACCGGGATGCGCCGCTGCTCGCCGATCTGCGCGATGAGCGCACCGGTGCGCGTGTACACGCGCAGCGGCACCTGCAGTTCGACCTTGCGCATCGATTCGAGCGAGGGAAGCGAGGGCACGAGGTACACGTAGCCGCACGCCAGTGCGTAGGCGCCCAGAAGTGTGACCAGCATCACACTGCCTGCGGCGAGCGCCCCGATTCGAAACCAATTCCATTTCACAAAAAACCAACTCCGTTGCTTGCGCTCGCTGCGGGGGCTATGCATAGTAGCCGCCGATTGTTAGGCAAACTCACCGAAAGGTGGGGACGCAAAGCCTCCGGTCTACGGGACACACGTGCCTACGACAGCGGGGTTGCCGGTTCGAACGTTAACGCACTCCGATCCGATGGGCCACGCGCCCCGATGGGGTGACGACTCGGACCGACCACTCCTGAAGCACAGTGCCCGCGCCGCGAAGTTTTCCTCGTCCCCTCTAAAGGACGCTTGGACAAGAGGCAGCAGAATTCGTTGAACCCCGGCCCCGGCCCCGCCGCGCGTGACGCCCTCGGCAGTCCTCGCGCTCGCGCGCCGGCCGGCGTGCAGTTCCGTGAGGCTGCTCACGTTCAATTTAACTTTGCGCTGATATATAGTGTCCCCGGATTTTTACAGGGCGGTCATTTTCAGGCGTAATGTCCTGAAAAGGAAATAAAAAATGTTCCTTCTGCAGCGCAAATACCGCCCCCTCCTGGGACTTGACATAACGACTTCCTCGGTCAAGCTCATCGAGCTAGCGACCGCCGGCGGGCAGTACCGCGTGGAGGCCTACGCGGCCGAGCCTACGCCCCAGAACGCCATCAACGAGAAGGCGATCGTGGATGCCGAGGCGGTCGGCGAGGCGATCCGCCGTGCGGTCAAGCGTGCCGGCGCCAAGAGCGGGGAAGTGGCGGTCGCGATCTCCGGCGATGCCGCGATCACCAAGGTCATCCAGATGCCGCGCGCGCTGCGCAGCGGCGATCTCGAGGCGCAGGTGGAGATGCAGGCCGACCAGTACATCCCCTTCCCGATGGACGAGGTGAGCTACGACTTCGAGGTGCTCGGGCCGAACGACAAGGATCCGGACACCAATGACGTGCTGCTGGTCGCCACGCGCACCGAGAACGTCGAGCAGCGCCAGGCGGCGGTGAAGGCCGCGGGACTGACCGCGAAGATCGTGGACGTCGAGGCGTTCGCGCTCGAGAACGCCTGCAAGCTCATGACGCATCAGATGCCCGACGGCGGCATCGATCGCACCATCGCGGTGGTCGATTTCGGCGCGAGCAGCACCACCTTCAGCGTGCTGCGCAATTTGAAAGTGGTGTACACGCGCGACTTCGCCTTCGGCGGGCAGCAGCTCACGGAGGAGATCATGCGCACCTATGGACTGGCCATGGAAGAGGCGGGGCGCGCCAAGAAAGAAGGCGGGCTGCCCGGCAACTACCAGTCGGAAGTCCTCGACCCCTTCATCGATGACATGACGCAGCAGGTGAGCCGCTCGCTGCAGTTCTATCTCGCCTCCGGCTCGGGCCGCGAGCAGCCCGAGAAGATCGTGGTGTGCGGCGGCTGCGCCAACATCCCGGGAGTGGCGGAAGTGATTTCCAGCCGCGTGGGCATTTCCGCCGAAAAGGGCGACCCGCTCGGCCAGATGAAGTTGTCCTCGCGCGCCAAGGCGCAGGCAGTGCAACGCGATGCCACGGCGCTGCTGACCGCCTGCGGCCTCGCACTGCGGAGTTTTGACTGACATGCCACGCATAAACCTGCTTCCCTGGCGTGACGGCCAACGCAAGGAGCGCAAGCTCGCGTTCCTGGTGGCGCTCGGCGTCGCTGGCCTGGCCGCCGGCGTGACGGCGTTCGCCGCCTACCTCATGTACGGCTCGATGATCGAGTCGCAGCAGCATCGCAACAACGAGCTGCGCGCCGAGATCAAGACTCTCGACAAGCAGATCGAGGAGATCAACAACCTCGAGAGCAGCAAGCAGAAGTACATCGCGCGCATGGAAATCATCGAGAAGCTGCAGCGCTCGCGGCCGGAGATCGTGCACGTGTTCGAGGCGATCGTGCGCACGCTGCCGGAAGGGGTGTACCTGACGGCGGTGAAGCAGGACAACAAGCGCCTGAAATTCGACGGCGTGGCGCAATCGAGCACCCGCGTCTCCTCCTTCATGCGCAACATCGACGGCTCGCAGTGGCTGCGCAACCCCGAGCTGCAGGTGGTGCAGACCTCCAAGACCGGCCCCGGCTCGAGCTTCACGCTCACCGCCGACCAGGTGTCGATCAGCGGCGCGGACGAGAACGCGGCCACCAAGGCCGCCAAGGGCAAGATCAGGAAGGCCAGTGCGGCCGCGGGAGCACGGCAATGAACCTCGCGGAAGAACTGCGGTCCCTCGATCCGCGCGATCCGGGCCGCTGGCCGCTGCCGTTCCGCGCCGGCGCGGTCGGACTCGCCTTCGTCGTGCTGGCGCTCGGCCTCATCTACTTTTTCGTGTGGAACGAGCAGCGCCCGGAACTGCAGCGGCGCAAGGCCGAGGAGCAGGCGCTGCGCCAGCAGTTTCGCGACAAGCACGCCAAGGCGGTGAATCTCGAGGTCTACAAGCAGCAGCTGAAAGACATCGAGCGCTCCTTCGGCGCGCTGCTGCGGCAGCTGCCGGGCAAGACCGAGGTGCCGAGCCTGCTGGTTGACATCTCCCAGACCGGCCTCGGTGCGGGTCTGCAGGAGAAGCTGTTCCAGCCCGAGCCCGAGCAGAAGAAGGACTTTTACGCAGAGCTGCCCATCAAGATCCGCCTCAGCGGCAGCTACCACCAGTTCGGGGAGTTCGTGAGCGGCATCGCGGCGCTGCCGCGCATCGTCACGCTGCATGACATCGACATCAAGCCCGACAACAAGGACGCCTACGACCAGTTGTCGCTCGAGCTCACGGCGAAGACCTACCGCTATATGGATGAGAATGAGATTGCCGCGGGCGAGGCAGATAAGAAAAAGGACGTCACTCACCGCCCGAAGCCTGCAGGCTGACGCACCCATGCATAAGCTCTCAAACCGAATCGGATTTCGCCTCACCTGCGCAGCTCTCGCGTGCGTGTACGCGGCACTCAGCGCGTGCTCGAGTGCCGACGATGAGCTGCAGCGCTTCGTCGAGGACACCAAGAAGGAGCCCGGCGGACGCGTCGAGCCGCTGCCGGAGATCAAGCCGTACGAAAGCTTCGTATACGCGGCTTCCGATATGCGCTCGCCGTTCCTGCCCAGCAGCCCGGGGTCGGGCGCGGGGCTGGCCGGCATCCGCCCGGATCAGAAGCGCAACCGCGAGTTCCTCGAACAGTATTCGCTCGACACATTAAGGATGGTCGGCACACTGCGCCTCGGCGGGCATATGTTCGGCCTCGTTGAAACCAAGGACGGCCTGGTGCATCGCGTGACCAGCGGCAACCACATGGGTCAGGCCGAAGGCAAGATCACCGACATCACGCCCTCCAAGATTAGTCTCGTTGAAATCGTTCCGGACAGTCTCGGCGGCTACATGGAGCGCCCCGCAGCGCTCGGCTTAAACGAGTAACGGTCCAGCAGGGAGTCTCATAAATGCACGCCTCCAGTCTCAAGAATCGCTTCCTCAGCACGGCCGCCTGGGTCGTGGTCGCAGGAGTGCTCGGCTTAGCCCCGGGAGCACCGGCACGCGCCGCGGATCAACCCGCGCTGCAGGCCATCGACGTGCAGCCCCTGCCCGGACAGCAGCTGCAGCTCACCCTGCGCCTGTCGGGCCCGGCGCCGCAGCCCTTGTCGTTCACGATCGACAACCCGGCGCGCATTTCCTTCGACTTGCCGAACACCACGCTGGCGCTGCCCTCGCGGCGCATCGACGTGCACGCCTCGGGTCTTGACACCATCGTCGCGGCCGAGGCCAAGGACCGCACGCGCCTGGTGCTGAACCTCGACAAGCTCGTGCCCTACGACACGCGCGTCGACGGCAACACCGTCATCGTCATGCTCGGCGGCGCCACTGCCGCGAGCTCCGGGGTGGGCCCCGCGCGCAGCAGCGCCGCGGCCTCCAGCGGCGGCGGCGTACGCGAGCTGCGCGCCATCGACTTCCGCCGCAGCGCCGACGGCGCCGGCCGCGTGGTCGTGAAGCTCTCCGATCCGCATATCCGCATCAACCTGCACCAGGTCGGCAGCCAGGTCGTCGTCGACTTCAGCGACGCCAGCGTGCCGGCCAACCTCATGCGCCGCTACGACGCGACCGACTACGGCACGCCGGTCAGCAGCTTCGACGTGGCCCGCGTGGGCAACGGCTCGCGCATCTCGATCAGCGCCAATGGGGACTTCGAGCAGCTCGCCTACCAGTCTGACGATCAGTACGTGGTCGAGGTGGCGCCACGGCGCAAGGCCACCGCCGCCCAGGACGAGAAGCCGGTGTACACCGGCGAGCGCCTGACGCTGAACTTCCAGGACATCGAGACGCGCGCGGTGCTGCAGCTGCTGGCCGATGCCAGCGGGCAGAACATCGTGGTGAGCGACTCGGTGAGCGGCAACGTGACGCTGCGCCTGCAGAACGTCCCCTGGGACCAGGCGCTGGATATCGTGCTGCGCACCAAGGGCCTCGACAAGCGCAAGCAGGACAACGTCATCATCGTCGCCCCGCAGGCTGAGCTCGCCGCCCACGAGAAGGCGGAGCTGGCGGCGCGCAAGGACGTGCAGGAGCTGGCGCCGCTGCGCTCGGAGTACCTGCAGGTGAACTACGCCAAGGCGAAGGACATGGAAGGGCTCATCAAGACGCAGACCAATTCGCTCCTGTCCACGCGCGGCAGCGTGGCCGTCGATGAGCGCACCAACACCCTGCTGCTGCAGGACACCACCGACCGCATCGCGGACATTCGCCGCCTGGTGGCGACACTCGACATCCCGGTGCGCCAGGTGCTCATCGAGGCGCGCATCGTCATTGTCAACAACGACTTCGAGCGTCAGCTCGGGGCGCGCTTCGGGCTCACCAATTGGCAGAAGAGCGGCCAGAACGGGTTGGTGAGCACCGCCGGCACGGCTGCCGGTACCGACAACATGACCAACACTTACATCACCGGCCAGAACGCGATCAACACCGCCCTCAACCAGAACGCGTTCAACTCACGCCTTGTCCCGCCGGGAGCGCCGGTGCTCGTGCCGAACTCGACGTTCGGGATCCCGCCGGCGGCCAACCGCTACAACGTCAACCTGCCGGTCGGCACTCCGGCCGGCTCCATCGCGTTGGGGATCCTCGGCGCCAACTTCCTGGTCGACCTGGAGCTGTCCGCGGCGCAGGCCGAGACCCAGGCAAACATCATCTCCTCCCCGCGTGTCATCACCGCGAACCAGAAGGAGGCGACGATCGAGCAGGGCGTGGAAATCCCCTACCAGCAGTCCGCCTCCAGCGGCGCGACCACCATTCAGTTCAAGAAGGCGGTGCTCTCATTGAAGGTGACGCCGCAGATCACCCCCGACAATCGCATCATCCTCGACCTCGACGTCAAGGATGACAGCGTCGGCACGGTGGTGGTGGCCTCGGGCGGGGTGAACGTGCCCTCCATCGACACGCGCGAGATCGCGACCCAGGTGCTGGTGAACGACGGGCAGACCGTGGTGCTCGGCGGCATCCTGCAGACCACGCAGCGCGAGGACGACACTAAGGTGCCCTACCTTGGCGACATTCCGATCCTGGGTCACCTGTTCAAGAACACCATTCACAAGGACGACAAGGACGAGCTCATGATCTTCATCACCCCGAAGATCGTGCGCGAGGGCGTCAACGTCTACAACTGACGCCAGAGGCCTTGAGCGAGACCGGTGCGGCCGCCTTCAAGGCGGCCGCGCTATTTTAGGTATCCTGTCGGCACGCATGCGCGGCAAGACCAGCGTATTCCTCATCGGGCCGATGGGCTCGGGCAAGACGGCTGTCGGCCGCCAGCTCGCGCGCACCCTGGATCTGCCTTTCTACGACAGCGACGCGGAGATCGAGCGGCGCACCGGGGTCGACATTCCGTTCATATTCGAGAAAGAAGGCGAGGCGGGCTTTCGCCAGCGCGAGCGCGAGGCCATCGAGGCGCTCACCGCCATGGACGGCATCGTGCTCGCCACCGGCGGCGGTGCCGTGCTGCTCCCCGAGAACCGCCGCCATCTCGCCGCTCGCGGCTGCGTGGTTTACCTGCAGACCTCGGTGGCCCAACAGGCCGATCGCGTGCGCCACGGCAGGAAGCGCCCACTGCTCGCACCCGGTGCAGACGCGGCCGTGCGGCTCGGGGAACTCATGGACGTGCGCTCGCCCCTGTACGGGGAGATCGCCGATGTCGTGGTGTCGACCGACCGGCGACGCGTGCAGCACGTGGCCGAGCAGGTGCTGCGCGAGCTCGCCGCGGCGCGCGGCTGAGGCCCCTCACGTATACTCACGGCGCGCGCTGTGCCTGAGGGTTGTATCGGCGCCGCACGCACACCGTGGACATCCTGAACGTCTCACTCGCAACCCGCAGCTACCCGATCCTGGTGGGTGCCGGGCTCATCGGCCGCGCGGATCTGTTCCGTGAGCGGCTGGCGGCCCGCGAGGTGCTCATCGTCAGCAACACCACCGTTGCGCCCCTGTACCTGCCGCAGCTCACGGCAGCCTTAAGCGGGCGCCGCATCCTCGAAGTCCTGCTGCCCGACGGCGAGGCGCACAAGACGCTCGCCAACATGGCGCGCATCCTTGACGTGCTCATCGCCAACCACTTCGCCCGCGACTGCGCCGTGCTCGCCTTGGGCGGCGGGGTGGTCGGGGACCTGGCCGGTTTTGCGGCCGCCTCCTACCAGCGCGGCGTCACCCTCGTGCAGCTGCCCACGACGTTGCTGGCGCAGGTGGACTCCGCGGTGGGCGGCAAGACCGGCGTCAACCACCCGGGGGGCAAGAATCTGATCGGCGCCTTCCATCAGCCCGCGCTCGTCGTCAGCGACACGCGCGCCCTCGCTACCCTGCCGGCGCGCGAGCTGCGCGCAGGGCTCTCCGAGGTCATCAAGTACGGGCTCATCTGCGATGCGCCACTCTTCGAGTGGCTGGAGGCGCATCTCGATGAAGTGCTGGCCGGGGACGCTGCGGCGCTGGCCCATGTCATCCGCCGCTCCTGCGAAATCAAGGCGGAGATCGTCGGCCGCGACGAGCGCGAGCAGGGTGAGCGGGCATTGCTAAATCTCGGCCATACCTTCGGGCACGCGCTCGAGTCCGCCACCTCCTATAAGGAGTGGCTGCACGGGGAGGCGGTGGGTGCGGGACTGGTCATGGCGGCCGCCATGTCGAGCGCCTGCGGGCTGCTGGCGGCTGCGGACGCGGAGCGCGTGCGCGCGCTCATCGAGCGTGCCGGCCTGCCCACCCGCAGCGCCTCGGTAACCGCGCAAGCCGCACTCGAGCACATGCGCATCGACAAGAAAGTGCTCGGCGGGCGGCTGCGCCTGGTGCTGCTGCGCCGGATCGGGGAGGCGTTCGTGACCGCGGACTATCCCGCCCCGGCGCTGGCGCGCACGCTCGAGGCGCACTGCGGATGAGCGCGGTGAAGGATCCGCCCGCGCCGGCGGCGACCCTCGCCCCCTATGCGGCACACGACGAGCAGTCCCATGGCCGGCGCTACCCGGAGCCGAAGCCGGAGTTTCGCGGCGAGTTCCAGCGCGACCGCGACCGCATCATCCATTCGAACGCGTTCCGGCGCCTGGTCTACAAGACCCAGGTCTTCGTCAACCATGAAGGCGACCTGTACCGCACGCGCGTGACCCATTCGATCGAAGTGGCGCAGATCGCGCGTTCCGTGGCGCTGGCGCTGGGCCTGAACGAGGCGCTGACGGAGGCCATCTGTCTCGCCCACGACCTGGGCCACACTCCGTTCGGGCACGCCGGCCAGGATGCGCTGAATGATTGCATGCGCGAGTACGGCGGCTTCGAGCACAACCTGCAGTCGCTGCGAGTGGTGGACGAGCTCGAGGAGCGCTATGCGGAGTTTGATGGCCTGAACCTCACCTTCGAGTGCCGCGAAGGCATTCTCAAACACTGCTCGCTGCACAACGCGCGCGAGCTGGGCGAGCTCGGCGAGCGCTTCATCAAGCGCCGCCAGCCCGGGCTCGAGGCGCAGGTAGCCAACCTTGCCGACGAGATCGCCTACAACAACCACGACGTGGACGACGGCATTCGCGCGCAGCTGCTCGATCTGGCGGCGCTGCGCGAGGTGCGCACGTTCCGGCGCCAGCACGACGCAGTGGTGGCGCGCTACCCGGCCTTGAGCGAGCGCCGCCTGGTGCACGAGACCATCCGCCGCATGATCAACCACATCGTCGTCGACTTCATTCGCACCACCGCCGCGCAGCTGGCGCAGTTGCAGCCGCGCTCGATCGAGGAGGTGCGCGCGCACAGCCAGACACTCGCGGTGCTCAGCGACGAGTGCCGCGAAGAGCACCTCGAGCTCAAGGCGTTCCTGCGCGAGCACGTCTATCGGCACTACAAGGTGCTGCGCATGACTTCCAAGGCGCGGCGCGTGTTGCAACAATTGTTCGAAGGATTTTTCAAGGACGTGAGTCTCATGCCCGGCGAGCATCGCGACCAGGCGCTGCAGGCGGAAAGCTCACACGGCAGCGCCGGTCGCGCGCGCGCGGTCGCCGATTACATCGCCGGCATGACCGATCGCTACGCGATTCTCGAGCACCGCAGGCTCTTCGAGCCCGCCGAACGCACCTGACGCAAATCGCGTCGGAGTGCTCCTACGCAGCTAAATCCCTGATTTCCCGCCTGGAAACTTGCTGCAATGCGGCCGTTGTCCTACACGCTAGCTTGACAATTTCTGTCATCTGTAAGTCTCTATTTTAAATAGGCTTTATCCATTGAATGGTCGATCAATCGCAGCTCGGTCATAACATTGTTAATTGACATAAGTCGCTGACCTGCCTAGAGTTATGTCACAACAACAGACTCACGATCATGAATAAGTCTGCCAGGGAGAAAGAAGCGGTGTTGAGCGTGTTCGCTGCACTTGTGCGGCCGCTCATGCGCGTTGCTTTCGAATACGGAATCTCCGCCGGAGAGATCGCCGGTGTTGTGCGCCGCACATACATACAGGCACTCGAAGCGCGACTGACCGAACAGAAAAGAGCCACTACCGATGCGCGGCTTGCCGTGGTGGCGGGACTTGCGAAATCCGATGTGCAGGCGCTGCGCGAAGCGACGCGGGCCGGTGCACCGCACAGCCTGAGGGCCACCGTAAGCCTCGACCAGGTAACCAACCTGCTTACGGTCTGGCACACGAATTCGGGATTTTCCGGAGCGTACGGGCTCGCCCTGGAGTTGGATCTGGCTCCTACACCAGGCTCTCCGCGGCGCAGTTTCCGTGAGTTGGTCGCGGCGGCCTGCCCCGGAGCGGATGTCGATGCACTGCTCGATGAGCTCGTTGCAGCGGGGTCGGTGGAAGTTATCGATTCGATTACCGTTCGCTGCTTGTCGCGGGCGTACGTGCCTAAGGGTGCTGATGTAAAGCGAATCGAACGGATGGGGCGGTTTCTCGCTGTTGTGACCGCCAATTTTGTCCACAACCTACTTCGTGTAACTCCGGAACCGGTGTACTTCGAGCGTACGGTCGTGTCTGACGAAATGCTTTCGGAAGCAGCCCGCGACAGATTTTTGGCGCTCGCTGGCGAGAGAGGCCAAGAGTTACTAACCGAGTTGGATACGTTCCTAACCCGTCTCGCGACGTCCGAGCGAAGCGACA
>CATPBM010000317.1 GCA_955652625.1 uncultured Steroidobacteraceae bacterium | reverse complement strand
CTCGCTGCAGGCTCGGGCAGCGCAGCCGCGCGCGCGAGCCTCGCGGGCATCGCGCTCGCGCTGCGCGCGCTCACGCGCCTCATGGAGCGCACCGTGGATGTGAGCGAGATCGTGTTCACTCCAGGGCTGAAGCCGACACTGGCGTGTGCGCAGCACCCTGACTTCAGCATCTCGCACTCCTGGCCCTGGGTGGGCTGCGCCGCCATGTCGCACAGTCGTGTGGGGCTCGACATCGAGATCGGCGCGGACGCGCGCATCGCCGCATGGGTGGAGCAGGAGGCGCTGCTCAAGGCCGTGGGCGCCGGGATCCGCGCGCTGCGCGAAGTGAGCGCGGTGTCGTTCGCCGGCGGATGCGCGCGCTGGCGGGATGAGCTGTGGCACGCGCGCTCGCTCGCGCTGTTTCCCGGGGCCTCGGCGTGCGTGATGACGAGCGTTGCCGTGGCGGCTGTCGAACAGCGCGCCATGCCGCTCCAGGAGTTGTTTGCGGCATGAGCGCGGATGACGACGGGCGCCTGCGTAACACGCTCTATCGCACCACGACGCGCTCGGGCCGGCGCATGACGCGGGCGCGACGCCTGCTGTACCGGCTGGCGGCGCCGCTGGGACTGTCCATCATCCGCGCCTGGTGGATGATGTGCCGCGTGGTGCGTGTGGAGGGGGGGCAGCACCTCGCGGCGGCGCTTGCGCGCGCGCCGTCCCTGGTGCCGTGCTACTGGCACCAGCACCAGCTGTATTGCGGCAAGTTCCTGGTCGAGCAGCGCGAGCGCGGGCTCACCGTCGGCTGGCTCATCAGCCCCTCGGTGGACGGGGAGCTTGGCGCCATGATGGTGCGCCGATTCGGGGGGGCGGTGATTCGCGGCTCCTCGACGCACACCGGCGCACGCGCTTTGCGTGACTACTACCAGGCGCTCGTGAAGGACAACATCTCCCCGGTCATCACCCCGGACGGGCCGCGCGGCCCGCGCTTCAAATTCAAGCCCGGCGCGCTGCTGCTGGCGCAGATGTCCGGACGGCCGATCCTGCCGATGTCCTACGCAGCCTCGCGCGCGTGGCTCATCAAGTGGGACAAGTTCGTGATTCCCGCGCCCTTCGCGCGCATCGCGATCGCCATTGGTCCGCCGTGCTACGTGCCGCGGGTCACGGATGCCGCCTCCCTCGAGCGCCTGCAGACGCAGATGGAGCAGGAGCTCAAACGCCTATACGGCGTGGCCCGCACGGCGCTGCGCGCCCGCTGAAGGGCGCGCGCAGCCAGATTCTGTAAAGTTGCTAAAGCCTGCCTGAACAGGGCCTTAGCTTGTGTTCCTCATTGAGTGTGCGAGAATCCTCTGCAACCACTTGGAAAGTAGCGGCCACGAATCGTCAACTCCGTGACGGCGTGATACGTAACGCGGTCAATAATTGATTACGCTGCGTTCAAGGATTGGTGGGAGAACAGGAACACATGACGACTCCACCGCCGGACAAGCCGGCGGACTTTACTGCTTCCGACATTCTTTCGGCCGACGCCTGGACCGGCCGGGCTCCCAAACCCGTTCTTGGCATCGACGTCGTCTGCACCAAGATCGCGGTGGACTTCCAGAACATGCGCCGCGACTCCATGGACGAGTGCGTGCGCCGCAATCTCGAGCTGCTGCGCGGTGCCACCGCTTCTGATTGCGCCTTTCTGGCCGCCCTCAATCCCGAGGACTCAACCATCGCCGACGTGCAGCTGGCGCGCAGCGCCTTTGCCCAGTGCCGCCCCGAGGGCCTGGCCGGCCTCGGGCTCGAGGCCCTGCCGTGGCTCAAGGGGCGGCTCGAACACCTGAAGCTCTCCGAGCTGCGCGATACGAGCTCCCCGCGCAAGGAGCAGGCGGTGGAAGCGGCGAAGCTCGCCGAGCTGCACATAGGGTCCGCGCTCATCGTCGCACTGCGCGCACAGGGCAAGCCCGCGGGCTTTCTCGCCCTCGCGCACGCCATGCCGCGCGGCGCCTGGGACGTGAACCTGCAGCTGCTCATGAAACTCATCGGCACTAGCCTCGCCACGGGGCTCGAGCGCATCCGCATCGAGGCGCGCCTCGCCAAACTTGAAGAGCGCACCAACTTGTTCCAGGCCGCAGCCAACGACGGCATGTGGGATTTCGACGTCGAGAGCAACGAGGTCTACTTCTCACCGCGCTGGAAGGCCATGCTCGGCTACGGCGATGACGACATGCGCGGCTCACCGGACTGGCGCAGCCTCGTGCACCCGGATGACCTCACGCGCGTGCAGGCGGCCATCCGCGACCACGTTGCGGGCAAGACGCCGATCTTTGAGAGCACCCATCGCATGCGTCATCGCAACGGCGAGTGGCGCTGGGTTATCAGTCGTGCGACCGCGCGCGTCGACAAGCACGGTCGGCTGCTGCGCCTGGTAGGGGTCGAGCTCGACATCACCGAGCGCAAGCTCTACGAGGAAGCGCTGTTTCGCGAGAAGGAGAGCGCGCAGATCACCCTGCAGTCGATCGGCGACGGCGTCATCACGACGGACGCCAACTTGACCATCGACTACATCAACCCGGTGGCCGAGGAGCTCACCGGCTGGCGTCTCGAGGACGCCATGGGCCGGCCGGTGGAGGAGATCTTCCGGGCCTTCCACGAGGAAACCTGCGAGCCGCTCGAGAACCCGCTGTCGGTGTCGATCCGCCGCATCCGGCCCATCAAGTCGGTGCGGCCGATGCTGCTCATTCGCCGTGACGGCAACGAGCTGTACGTGGAGAGCACCGCGGCGCCCATCCGCGACGGCTCCGGCCACGTAGCGGGCGGAGTGCTGGTATTCCATGACGTCAGCGAGTCGCGCGAGCTCAACCGCCGCCTGTCCTACCACGCCAGCCACGATCTGCTCACCGGGCTGGTGAACCGCCGCGAGTTCGAGAGTCGCCTCGAGCGCGCGCTCAAGAGCGCCAAGGCGCGCGAGGCCTCCTACGCGCTGTGTTACCTCGACATCGACCAGTTCAAGATCGTCAACGACAGCTGCGGCCACAGCGCGGGCGATGCGCTGCTCGGGCAGGTGGGCGCGCTCCTGAAATCCAAGGTTCGCTGGCGCGACACGCTGTCACGCCTGGGCGGGGATGAGTTCGGGATTCTGCTCGAGAGCTGCTCACTGGATGAGGCGATGCGCACGGCCGAGACGCTGCGCGAGGGCGTGCGCAACTTCCGCTTCACCTGGGAGGATCGTGTGTTCCGCCTGGGTGCCAGCATCGGTGTCGTGCCGATCACCTCCGACAACGAGGACGTCGCCGGGGTGCTGTCGGCCGCCGATAGCGCCTGCGCGGCCGCCAAGGAGGGGGGGCGCAACCGCGTCCACAGCTTCGCCGAGAACGACATCGAGCTCATGAGGCGCCGCAAGGAGATGCAGTGGGCGGCGCGCATCAACGCGGCACTCGAAGAGGGCCGCTTCGAGCTGTATCGCATGGCGATCCAGCCGCTGCAGCGGGTGGAGGTCGGCGCGCACTACGAGCTGTTGCTGCGCCTGAAGGATGAGAGCGGGCGCATCGTCGCGCCGAATGACTTCATCGCCGCGGCCGAGCGCTACGGCATCACGCCCGCGATCGACCGCTGGGTGATCGAGAACGCCTTCCGCTGGCTGGTGTCCGAGGCGGACGAGCGGGCGAACCTCTTTCAGTGCTCGATCAATCTCTCCGGGCAGAGCCTCGGGGACGACAAGTTCCTGCCATTCGTCATCGAACAGCTGCGTCACAGCGGGCTGGATGCGTCCAAGATCTGCTTTGAGATCACCGAGACCGCGGCGGTGCAGAGCTATTCGCAGGCGAACCGTTTCATCCACGCGCTCAAGGAGCAGGGCTGCAAGTTCGCGCTCGATGACTTCGGCACCGGGTTGTCCTCGTTCGGATATCTCAAGCACTTCCCGGTGGACTACCTCAAGATCGACGGCAGCTTCGTGCGCGAGATACTGCGCGACCCGATCGATCGCGAGATGGTGCGCTCCATCAACGAGATCGGGCATCTCACTGGTAAGCAGACCATCGCGGAATTCGCCGAGAACGCCGAGATCATCCAGATGCTCACCAGTCTCGGCGTCGATTACGCGCAGGGCTACGGCGTCGCCCAGCCGCAGCGCGTTCTGAAGTCAGCGGTCGCCTGAGACTTTTCCCTCGGCCGCCCCCGCGGCTGTCCCGATACTCGTCATGCGTGCGGCTTGCGCAGGTCTGGTGATGACACTGGCGCCATAGGCATCCGGCAGCCGTCCATTGCGGATGAAGTCGCGCATCATGGCGAAATACCCCGCGGCGTAGCGCGTCGAGACCCGATCACCCGCGGCATTGAACTCGTATTCGGTCAGGCCATGCTCGGCGTGCGGGAACAGCGCCAGCGTGATGGGTCGTCCCTCGGCAGCCAGCGCCTTGATGCGGCGACTGGTCTCGGCGCTCGGCGCATCAAGATCGTCCTCGCCCACGCACGGTACCGTAGGTTCCGTGGCCTCCGCATTCACTCCGCGGGCGCGTAGAAGTAATAGTCCGCGCTGTAG
>CATPBM010000316.1 GCA_955652625.1 uncultured Steroidobacteraceae bacterium | reverse complement strand
GCTTCCCCGCCTCCGGCGCGCATGCCTGAGACCGCGGTGACAGCGGCCTGGTACCGCCGCCTGATCCTCGCACTGCTGCTCGCCCCGGCGCTGCTGTGGCTGTCACTGCTGATCATCCTGCCGCACGTGGATCTGGCGCTGCTGTCGTTTCGCGAGCGCGTGGCGCCGCGCGAGTTTGTCGCCAGCCTCGCCCAGTACCGCACGTTCTTCGGCGAACCGCTGTACTGGCACGTGTTTGTCAGGACCGCGACGCTCTCGGCGCTCGCCACTGCGCTCACCCTGCTGGTCGCCTTTCCGATCGCGTGGACCATTGCCAAGCTGGCGCGCGGCCGCATGAGTGCGCTGCTGTTTGTCGTGTGCCTGATTCCGTTCTGGGTGAGCGAGACGGTGCGCACGCTCGGCTGGATGATCCTGCTGCGTGAATCGGGCGTGCTGCCGAGCCTGCTTGTGCATCTGGGGCTCACCGCGCAACCGGTGGAGCTTCTGTACCACGATGCCACCATTCTCGTGGGGCTCGTCTACACCTCACTCCTGTTCATGGTCGTGCCGCTGGTCGGCAGCTTCGAGAGTCTGGATAACGCGCTGATCGAGGCCGCCTATGACCTCGGCGGCAAGGGCTGGTCCATTCTGCGCGAGATTGTCATTCCGCATGCCGCCCCCGGCATCACCGCCGGCTGCATCGTGGTGTTCATGCTCACGCTTGGCAACTACCTGACACCGACGCTCCTCGGCGGCAAGAACTCGCTGTGGTTCACCGAGCAGATCTACTCGCAGTTCATCACGCGCTTCAACTGGGAACAGGGTGCGGCGCTTGGCTTCCTGCTGCTCGCTCTGTCCACGGCGATGGTGTGGCTCGGCCTCAAGGTCAGCGGCCAGCGCTTCAGCGACGTGATGCGGCGCGCGTGATCCCCACCCTGCCACGTGCGGCCTGGCTGCGCACCGCAACGGCGCTGTATGTCGGCGCGTTCCTGGTGTTCCTGTTCCTGCCGTTGGCCGTGGTGGCGGTCTTTGCGTTCAACGACGCGCCCTACCCCGCGCCGCCCTGGCACGGATTCACCCTCGACTGGTTCCTCGGCAATGAAGCTGCCGGACGGGTGGGGTTGTTTCGCGATGCCGAGCTGCTGGGCAGCATCTGGACCAGCAGCCTCGTCGCCTTGTGGGTAACTGCACTGTCCGTGGCGGTCGGCACCGCCAACGCCTTTCTCATGGAGCGGGCGCAGTTCCCCGGCAAGGGCGCGCTGTCAATGCTCATGCTCACGCCCCTGGTCATTCCCGGGGTGATTCTCGGCATTTCGATTCTCGCGTTCGCGAGCCGCCTGGCTGACCTGTGCAGCGCACTGTTCGGGATCGAGGCGGATTTTCTGCGGCCCGGTCTGCCGCTGGTGGTCCTGGGCCAGTTCTCCTACATCGCCGCGATAGCAACGCTCACGATCAGCGCGCGCTTGAAGCGCTTCGACCGCACGCTGGAGGATGCGGCCCTCAATCTTGGGGCATCCCGCCCAGCCGTGCTGTGGAGCATCACGCTGCCCTACCTGCGTCCAGCGCTGATCGGCGCCGCGGCGATGGCCTTCCTGATGTCCTTCGAGAACTTCAACACGACACTGATGCTGGTGGGGGCTGACTCCCCGCTCACCATCATGATGTACGGGCGCATGCGCGAGGGAGCCACCCCGGTGCTCAATGCCGTCAGCCTGTTCCTGATGCTGGCCTCTGCGCTCGTCGCGCTCACCTTGATCCGGCGCGCGCGCTAGTGTGCCGCCTGCAGGTGGGCAAGGAGCGCGTCCGCCTGCTGCTTGAGCATCGCCGCGAACGCCGGCCGCAGCGGATCGATCTGCTCCTCCTTCATGGCTTTCAGGTCCGCCGGCGCCTGGTAATCCGGCCAGCTCTGCGCCTCGCCGCCGGTCTCGCGCCCGATAAGGACCGGGCCCTCGGCAGGCACGCTGATCAGGACCAGCTGAGTGAAGTTCAGAAGCAGCGGCGCGCTGTTCGCGCGCTGCCCGCTCACGACGCACCAGCCGCGCAGGTACTCCGGCAGCTCCGTGTGCCGCCCGCGGCCGGCGCGCGCCCCGTCGTTGAGGCCCGGACCCAGCACGATGAGCGCGTCCAGATGCTCTGCGCCGGCGAGCTTCGCCAGCAGCGCAGCGCAATTCTTCGGCAGCCCCCTGGCGAGCTCGGCGTTGAGGAAGCACTCCTCGCGCACGCGACTGCGGTCCTCGGTCGCGGCCGCCGGCACGGCGCGCAAGCCCGCCTGTGTCAGGCCCTCGGTAAGCGCGGCGAGCAGCATGGCATTCACCGGCCAGCTCACCTTGTAGGTCTTGAGGAAACTGTCCTGCACCTGGCGGGCCGCATGGAAGTGCGTGACTTCCGCGTCGAGCAGGTTGACTATCCCGACGCGCGCCCCGGGGGCCAGGCCCGGAGCCTGGGCATGGCGGGCGGCGAGCGCGGCTTCGCTCGCAACACACAGCGCCGCGAAACACAACGCCGCACGCGCGGCACACAACGCTGGTGTGATTCGCCTCATGCTCCCGCCTGCGCAGCAGTCTAGCGCATCGCCCGCCTCATAACGGCTGCTTATGAGGCCATGTCCCGAAACATCCAACTGTCGCGCCGTCGCCGGCTAGCATTCTGAGGCACCGCACTCACGGCAGGTAAGCATCTTGGCGGCATTGGGCACCGAGCGCGTCCTCACGGTTCGACATTGGACGGATACGCAGTTCACGTTCACCACGACGCGCGACCGCGGGCTGCGCTTCGAGAATGGGCAGTTCGTGATGGTGGGCCTCGCGGTCGCGGAGCGGCCGCTGCTGCGCGCCTACAGCATCGCGAGCGCCAATCACGAGGAGCATCTGGAGTTTCTCAGCATCAAGATGCCCGACGGCCCGCTCACCTCACGCCTGCAGCACGTGCGCGAGGGCGATGAGATTCTCGTCAGCCGCAAGCCCACCGGGACGCTCGTGCTGCAGGACCTGCGGCCCGGCAAGCGGCTGTACCTGCTGAGCACCGGCACCGGCGCCGCGCCCTTCATGAGCGTGATCAAGGATCCGGAAGTCTACGAGCGCTTCGAGCACATCGTTTTCGTCCACGGTGTGCGCTGGGCGCGGGAAACCGCCGTGGTGCGCCACCAGATCGAGATGCTCAGGACACATGAGCTGCTCGGAGCGGGCGTGCGCGCCCGGCTGCGCTACCACCCGGCGGTGACCCGCGAACCGCACGCGAACCGCGGACGCCTTACGACGCTCATCGAAGCCGGCCGTCTGGCGCGAGACCTGGGATTGCCGGTACTTGATCCGGCGGTCGACCGGGTCATGGTGTGCGGCAGCCAGGCGATGCTGACCGACACCTGCGCATTGCTTGATGCGCGCGGCTTTACCCTCTCACCGCATATCGGCGCGGCGGGCGATTACCTCATCGAGCGCGCGTTCGTCACGCGCTAGGCGCGCCCCCCCCCAGGGTCAGTGCCCCCCCTCGACCAGGAGCCCGGCATCGCCGAGCGCGAGCGCCAGTTGCGCCTCGATACCCAGCGCCTCGGCGCGCGCGATGCCCTGCAGATGCAGCGTGGGACCGGTGAGCGCTTCGAGGCCGCGCTTCAGGACGCTGCCGGCGGCGTGAATGCCCGCCTTGTGCTGATCGAAGCGCTGGGCGGGCGGGTAGCGGCTCATGCCCACGTACACCCCATAAGGCCCCCTCTTGCGGTCCGGGTAGTCGAGCAGCACCAGGTATACGTTGCAGCGGCCCCGGCGCGTGGCGCTGAATGTCAGCGTGACCTCGTACACGGTGGGGAGCCATTCGATGTAGCGCATGGGGAGCCACTCCGGGATGAAGGCTGCCGCGCGCATCCACAGTTCGGTGAGCGAGGTCTCGATATTGGCGGCAAACTCCCCGCGCATCCACAGTTCGTGGATGCAGTGCGCCCCGGTTGCGCCGTCGGCCGCGAGCAGCGCCGCGTGCAATTGCGCCTCGATGTCCGCCTGGCGCCGCATCGCGAGCGGGCGGGCCGCGGGCGGGAGCGTTGCGTCAAATTGCGCAGCAGCGCTCACACCGACTGCAGGTTATGCCGCCACCGCTGGACGGCGCGCGTTGAGCACGGCGGATAAGAGCCAGACGACCCCACCGATCGCCACCGCGAGCGGCACGATCAGCACTGCGTGCCCGAGTGAGCTGGCATCCGACAGATGTCCGATCAGCACCGGCGAGGGCACATCCCCCAACAGATGGATCGCGAACATGCTGAGCGCGATTGCCGAGGCACGCTCGCGCGCGGAGACGAGGTTGACGATCGCCGCGTTGACGGGACCAGTCGACATGAAGAGCAGCAGCTCCGCCACGACGATCGCCGGATAGAACACCGCGGGCGCCGGGGCCGCGAGGGCAAGCAGCGCAAACGGCGCCGCCAGGAGCGTGACCGTGCCGGAGAACCACAGGTAGGCCTGCCGCGAGTACTTCAGCAGATAGTCACCAAGCCAGCCTCCGGCAAACGTGCCCACAAATCCCGTTACGATCACGATCGCTCCGAATCCGGTGGTGGCCTGTGCCGGGGCCACCCCGCGCACGCGCTCGAGAAACGTCGGCATCCAGAACGCGAGCCCACCGAGGGCGAACGTGTAGGCGGCGTAGCCGAGCACCACGAGCCTGTAGGGCGGACGGCGCAGCAGATCCAGGTACACCGACACCGGTCCCGGCGCGGGCCCCGCCGCGTGCCGCACGTCCGGCTGCCCAGCCGCGGGCTTATCCTGCACCCCGCGCGGCGGGTCAGGCAGCCACAGCACCGCCGCAGCGAGCAGCATGCCGGGCGCGCCGGCCACGAGAAAGGCCGCCCGCCAGCCGAAACGCCACTGCAACCAGATGATGAGCGGCACGGCGACGATGTTGCCGACGGCCACGCCGCTGTTGAAGATGCCCATCGCGAGCGCTCGCTCGCGGCCGGGGAGCGGCTGCTCCAATGGGTCGATGAGCTGCCGGATGCGGCGCAGCCGCTGTTTCTCATCTCAGGCGGCTCGTCGAGCCTGGTGGAGGTGCCGCAGGAGGGCGCGACACTCCGCGATCTGGAGGAACTCACGCTGCTCTCATTCACGC
>CATPBM010000315.1 GCA_955652625.1 uncultured Steroidobacteraceae bacterium | reverse complement strand
GGGCAGCGCTTCGCGATCATCGTGCGCGACGGCGTCGCGTCCAAGGTGTCCGTGGAGGAGCCCGGACAGTTCAAGGTGTCCGCGGCCGAGTACGTGCTGGGCCAGCTCTAGCCGGCGTCCCAAATGAGGCCGCTGGGTTGGCCCGCCGAGACGGCCGCAGGCCGTTTCGGCCGGTAATTTAGAGTAGCCGCTCGATTTCGGGGACGATCTGGAACAGATCCCCCACCAGCCCGATGTCGGCCACCTCGAAGATCGGCGCCTCGCTGTCCTTGTTGATGGCGACGATGGTGCGCGCATCCTTGATCCCGGTCAGATGCTGGATCGCCCCCGAGATGCCGATGGCGACGTACAGCTCCGGGGCGATGATCTTGCCGGTCTGCCCGACCTGCATCTCGTTCGGCGCGTAACCCGCATCCACCGCGGCGCGCGACGCTCCGACCGCTGCGCCCAGCTTGTCCGCAAGGCTGTAGAGGAGCTTGAAGCCCTCGGCGCTGCCGAGCGCCCGTCCGCCAGAGATCACCCGCGCCGCGCTCTGCAGGTCCGGGCGATCGCTCCGCGCTGCGGAGACGGATACGAAGCGCGTGTGCGTCGGCAGGGCAACCTCCACCGCCGCCTTTTCGATGGGCGCCGAGCCGCCGCCGGCGGCCGCTTCGAACGAGGCCGTGCGCACCGTGCCCACCACCTTGCCCTCACCGCTCGCTTCCACGGTGAGGATGGCGTTGCCGGCGTAAACCGGGCGGCGAAAGCGGGTGGGGCTCTCGATGGCCATGATGTCGCTCACCTGGGGCGCATCCAGGAGCGCGGCGACGCGCGCCATCAGATCCTTGCCGAAAGTCGTGGACGGACCGAGCACGTGAGTGAAGGGAGCGGCGATGGCCACCACCTGCGGCGCCTGCACCGCGGCGAGCGCGTGAGCGTTGGCGGGGTGCTCCAGGGTGAGGACGCGGCCGACGCCGGCGAGCTGTGCCACCTGCGCAGCGACCGCCGCAGCCTCTGCAGCGCAGACCACGACGGTAATCTGCGCCTCTGGGAGGGCGCACGCGCACGTGACGCACCTCGCGGTGCTCGGATTGAGCTTCGAGCCGTCGTGCTCGGCGATGATGAGGATTTTGGCTGTCACAGCAGACCCTTCTTCTTCAGCGCGTCGACGAGCTCCGCGGCGTCCCTGACCTTGATGCCCTTCTGGCGCTGCGGCGGCGGCTCGAAGCGCACCACCTTCAGCTGCTGGCGCTGCTGCACGCCGAGTGCGCTCAGGGTGAGGGTCTCGAGCGGTTTTTTCTTGGCCTTCATGATGTCCGGCAATTTCACGTAGCGCGGCTCGTTCAGGCGCAGATCGGTCGTGATGACCGCCGGCAGATCAACCTCGAGTGTCTCGAGTCCGGCATCCACTTCACGCGTCACCCGTGCGGTGCCGTCTTTGAGCTCGAGCTTGGAGGCGTAGGTGGCCTGCGGGCGATTCCACAGCGCCGCCAGCACCTGGCCGGTCTGGCCGTTGTCGTCATCGATCGCCTGCTTGCCGAGAATGACCAGCAGGGGCTGTTCGCGCTCCACGAGCTTCAGCAGCGCCCGCGCCGCCACCAACGGCTCGACGATTCCGTCCGCCTGCACGTGCAGGGCCCGATCCGCACCCATGGCGAGCGCCGTGCGCAGCTGCTGCTGCGTCTCCGCGGGGCCAATAGTCGCGACCACCACCTCCTCGGCGCCGCCGCGCTCCTTGATGCGCAGCGCCTCCTCGAGCGCGATCTCATCGAAGGGGTTGATGCTCATTTTCACCCCGTCGGTGACGACGCCGCTGCCGTCGGGCTTGACCCGGATGCGCACGTTGTAATCCACGACGCGCTTGATGCCGACCAGGATGCGCTTCATGCCTCTTGTGCTTCCGCGGACGACCCGGCAAAGCGGGCGGAAAGGGCAGTATAGCGGCAGGGCCCGCAGGGTGTTGACGGGACGTGCCGCGGCGTTGACGGATTGCGCATGCCCTCCCTAAAGTCGCGCATGCTGAAGCTCGCGCTGCGTCGCATCGCCGGACTTGTTCCCACCCTGCTCGTCATCATCACGCTCTCATTTGCCATCGTGCGCCTGGCGCCCGGCGGACCTTTCGACCAGGAGCAGGCGCTCAGCGCCCCGGTACGGGCCAACCTCGAGCGCCTCTACGGCCTCGACCGCCCGCTTGCCGTGCAGTACGTGCGCTACGTGCGCGGACTCCTGCACGGGGATTTCGGTCCGTCGCTGCGGCAACGCGACTTCATGGTGAGCGAGCTCATCGGGCAGGGTTTGCCGCTGAGTGCGACGCTCGGTCTGGCGGCAATTCTCCTGGCCGTGCTCCTGGGGATTCCGGCCGGGGTGGCCGCGGCGCTGTGGCGCAACCGCGCAGCGGACCTGAGCATCAGCACCGTGGCCGCTTTCTGCATCGCGCTGCCGAGTTTCGTGACCGGCCCGCTGCTCGCGCTGCTTTTCGGACTGCACCTGCACTGGCTGCCGGTGGCGGGTTGGGAAAGGGCTGCGCCGCGCTATTTCGTGCTGCCGGTGCTGACGCTCGCGCTGCCCGTGGCGGCCTACCTGGCGCGCCTCACCCGCGCAAGTCTGCTGGAGGTGTTGCGCACTGCCTATGTGCGCAGCGCCCGCGCGCGCGGACTCGGCAGCCCGCGAATCCTGTGGCGCCACGCGCTGCGCCCGGCGCTCCTGCCCGTGGTGAGTTACCTGGGTCCCGCGGTGGCGTTCGTGGTGACCGGCTCGCTCGTGGTGGAGACGGTGTTCGGACTGCCGGGCACCGGGCGCTTCCTGGTGCAGGGGGCGATCGACCGCGACTATCCGCTGGTCATGGGCATGATCGTCGTTTATGGCGCGCTCACCCTGATGCTCAACCTCATCGCCGACCTGCTGTACGGATGGCTCGATCCGGGCGCGCGACATGAGTGAGGCAGCCGCCGCGGCCGGCCACGGACTGTGGTTCGATGCCGGGCGGCGCCTGCGGGATAACCGCATCGCCTGCGCGGCACTCGGGGTTCTCGCAGGCGTCGTGCTGCTCGCGCTGGGGGGGCCGTCGATGAGCCCGTGGGGTTTCGACAGCCTCGACTGGCAGCATCTCGCGCAACCCCCGGGCCTCGGCGCGGCGCACTGGTTCGGCACCGATCGGCTCGGGCGCGATCTTTTTGTCCGTACCCTGTACGGGGTGCGGCTGTCGCTGCTGATCAGCGTGCTCGCGAGTGCCGTGAGTCTCGTGATCGGGCTCGTCTGGGGCGCCGTGGCCGGGTTTGCCGGCGGGCACACCGACGGATGGATGATGCGCTTCGTCGATGTGTTGTATTCCCTGCCTTACCTGTTCGTCGTCATCATCCTGACGACGCTGTTTGATCGCGGCAGCATTGCGGTGCTCCTGGTCGCGCTCGGGGCCGTAGGCTGGCTTACGACCGCACGCATCGTGCGCGGGCAGACACTCGCCCTGAAGCGGCGTGAGTTCATCGAGGCGGCGCGCGCCTCGGGGCTTGCGCCCGCGGCCATCGTGGTGCATCACGTGCTGCCGAACGTGCTGGGACCGGTGCTCGTGTACGCAACGCTCATCATCCCGCAGATGATCCTCTTTGAGAGCTTCCTCAGCTTTCTCGGGCTCGGCGTACAGGAGCCCCGGGCGAGTCTCGGTAACCTGATCTACGTGGGAGCGCAGGAGATGGAGTCCGCGCCCTGGATGCTGCTGGTGCCGGCTGCGTTCGTGGTGTTGCTGCTGGTGTGTTTGAACCTGCTCGGTGACGGCTTGCGCGATGCATTCGATCCCCGCGAGCGCTGAGCCGATGGCTGCGGCGCATCCGGTGCTGAGCCTGTCCGGGCTCACGGTCACCTTTGAAACGCCCGCCGGCCGCATAGCGGCTGCGCAGGATGTCGCCCTCTCGGTGGCGCGCGGGGAGTGCCTGGGGGTGGTCGGGGAATCCGGGGCCGGCAAGAGCCAGGTGTTCCTCGCCGTCATGGGACTGCTCGCACCCAATGGCCGCGCGCAGGGCAGCGCACGCTTCGGGGATCGCGAGCTGCTGGGGCTCGGGCCCGCCGCCCTGGATCGGGTGCGCGGCGCGCACATCGGCATGGTGTTCCAGGACCCGATGACCTCGCTCACCCCGCACCTCGCAGTGGGCGATCAGATCGCGGAAGTTATCGTGCGGCATCGCGGGGCCTCCTGGTCCGCGGCGCGCGAGCAGGCGCTCGCGCTGCTGAAGCGCGTGCACGTCACCGATCCTGAGCGGCGCATGAGACAGTACCCGCACGAGCTCTCGGGCGGCATGCGCCAGCGCGTGATGATTGCCATTGCGCTGAGCAGCGCCCCGCAGCTGCTCATCGCCGATGAGCCGACCACCTCGCTCGACGTCACCATCCAGGCACAGATCCTCGCACTGCTCGCGGAGCTGAAACGCGAACGCGGCATGGCCATGGTCCTCATCACGCACGACGTGGGCGCCGTGGCAGGCGTCGCCGATCGCGTGGCCGTGATGCGCGCGGGGCGCGTGATCGAAACCGGCACCGTCGCCGCGGTGCTCAAGACTCCCCGCGATCCCTACACCCGCGCGCTGGTGCGCGACGCCTGCGCCCCTGTG
>CATPBM010000314.1 GCA_955652625.1 uncultured Steroidobacteraceae bacterium | reverse complement strand
TGCAGGGGATGCGCTGATGAAGCGCGTGATCGCTTTGGCGGCTCTCCTGGCCTTGTGCGCCTGCAGCCAGCGCACGCCGGCACCGTCTCCCCCGGCTACCGCGCCGTCCAGCACGCAGCCCGCCGCCCCGCCGCAGACCAGTGCGACCCAGGCCCCCGCCCGCGCCGCGCAAAGCGAGACCGAGCAGGCCACGAGCTCGCAGGAATCCGCCGGTGGCGGGGGCGAGCGTCCCGCGCGCAGCGACGCCTCGCTCGAGAAGATGACGTCGCTCCCCTCGCAGATGCCGGAGGGCAAATGGCGGGCGGGCGTTAACTACGAGCCGCTGGTGCCCGCGCAGCCCACCAGCGTCTCACCGGGCAAGGTCGAGGTGCTCGAGGTGTTCTGGCTCGCCTGCCCGCATTGCTATGAACTCGAGCCTGTTATCAAGGCCTGGCTCAAAACCAAACCCGCCTATGTGGAGTTGGTGCGCGTCCCGGTGATCTGGCAGCCGATACACCGCGCGCATGCGCGCCTCTACTACACCATCGAATCGCTCGGGCGTCCGGCGCTGTTCGAGAAGGCTTTCGACACCCTCCATCAGCTGGCGGAGCGCCAGCAGCCGCCGCTGGTCGGCAACAGCGACGACGAGACCTTCAGGGCGCAACAGAGTTTTGCCACGCAGAACGGTGTCAGCGCCGATGATTTCGCCAAGGCCTACAATTCCTTTACGGTGAACTCCAACATGCAGCGCGCCGAGGAGCTCACGCAGCGCTACCACGTCGAGAGCGTGCCGCTCTTCGTAGTGAACGGCAGGTACATCACCGACGTCAGCAAGGCGGGCGGGCCAGCCAAGCTCATGGAGCTGATCAACGATCTGGCCGCAGCCGAACACGGCCACTGACTTTCAGACCGCGGTGGCCTTGATCGTCACGTCCACGTTGCCGCGCACCGCCCGCGAATAAGGACATACCTCGTGTCCGGCCGCGACCAGCCTGTCGGCGTCCGCCTGCGACACGCCGGCAATTTCCACCGCGAGCTCCGCGGCGAGCCCGAAGCCTCCGCCGGGCGCCTCGCCGATGCTGACGGCAGAGCGCACGGTGATCGACTTCGGATGCAGCTTCATCTGACGCGAGACGAATTCGCAGGCGCTGCCGAAACAGGCCGCATAGCCGGCTGCGAACAGGTCCTCCGGCGTGGTGGTGTGCGGTTTCCCCGGACCGCCCATCGCCTTCGGAATCGAAAGGTCGACGCTGACCAGGCCGTCGGCGGACTGGGTGTGCCCGTTGCGACCTCCAACTGAGGTCGCGTGCGCCGTGTACAACGCTTTGATAGCCATGCGGTTCCACCTTGCGGCAATTGGCGCGCCCGACTGGATTCGAACCAGCGACCTGCAGCTTCGGAGGCTGCCACTCTATCCAACTGAGCTACGGGCGCGTTGGGGCGGGCGATGATACGCGTCGCTGCCGGAAGACGTCTACCCGACACCCAGGCACAGCGGGAAGCCGAACGGCTATAATTCGCGGCCAAATCTGCGCGTCCGTACGGATGACATCGTGAGCAAACAGGACACCCATTTTTTCAACGTTTTCAGCATGGTGATCGGCCTCCTGGTGGCCGTAGCCATCGTCCTGTTCGCGCTCGCGCGCGTGGTCGCGAGCCGCACCCAGGACCTGCAGGCGCTCAGCGAAGCGCAGTACAGCAAGTACGTCGAGGCGCGCATCCGCATGCCCGCACAGGAGGCCGTTGCGGGTCAGGACAATTCGGCACTCGCCATCAAGACCGAGGGTCCCGCCGCGGCTGGCAGCGCCGCGACGGCCGCGTTACCGAAAAACGGCACCGATCTTTACGAGCAGACCTGCAGCGCCTGCCACGGGCAGGGCATCGCCGGAGCCCCCAAGGCGGCTGACAAGGCCGCGTGGGGTCCCCGCATTGCCAAGGGCAAGGCGACGCTCTACGAGCACGCGATCAAGGGGTACCAGGGCAGTGCGGGCGTGATGCCGGCAAAGGGCGGCCGCACCGAGGCGCCGGACGAGCTGGTCAAGCAGGCCGTCGATCACATGGTGCAGATGGCGCAGTAGCGCCGCGATCCATGCAGCGCAACATCATCGCCCCCCCAACGTGGGTGGCGCTGGCCAGTTGCGCACCCTCGAGATCGGCAATGGTGCGTGCCACCTTCAGCAAGCGCGTCCGCGCGCGTCCGGAGAATCCCAACCGCTGCATTGCTGCCTCCAGTACGCGCCGCCCGCCCGCATCCGGTGCGCACCAGCGTTGCACGGCGGCATCGCTCAGACGCGCGTTGCAGATAGCCTGGTGCTCGAGCGCAAGCGAGCGGGCCCTGGCGATGCGCCCCGCGGCCGCGGCGGTCGTCTCCGCGCACGCCGCGGGTACTTCGAAGTCCCCGACCGACACCCGCGGTACTTCCACCTGCATGTCGAGCCGGTCGAGCAACGGACCTGAGATGCGTGCGCGATAGCGCTGCACCTCGGCGGGCGTGCAGCGGCAGTCGCCCCCCGGATCTCCGAGACGTCCGCACGGGCAGGGAT
>CATPBM010000313.1 GCA_955652625.1 uncultured Steroidobacteraceae bacterium | reverse complement strand
TGCCGTGGGCGCGCCGCGCACCAGGCGCCGCAGACGGCGGCCCACCCACAGCACCGGCGCGGACAATGCGTAGGTGCCGAATATCGACAGCAGCATGGTAGGCGGATCGATGGCGATGAGCACGAAAACCAGCGGCACGAGCAGCATGTAGACGAAGCGGATGCGGCGGTCGAGATCGAATTGCTTGAAGCTCGGGTAGCCGAAGCGGCTCACCATCAGTGCCCCGGCGCTCGCGGTCACCGCAAACGCCGCGATCAGGCCGCTCAGACCCGGTTCGTGCCAGTCGCTGAAGAACCATACGAACGCCGCCACGATGGCCGCCGCGGAGGGGCTCGGCAGGCCTTCGAAATAGCGCTTGTCCGCGGACGCCGCGCGCGCGTTGAAACGCGCCAGCCGCAGCGCCGCGGCCACGGCATAGAAGAAGCAGGCGAGCCAGCCGAAGCGGCCCCAGTGATGGCCGAACTCTTCGATGCGCACGACCCCCCACTGGTACGCGACGATCGCGGGGGCGAGCCCGAAGGCCACCATGTCAGCGAGGCTGTCGTATTCCTTGCCGAAGGCGGTCTCGGTGCGCGTCAGGCGCGCGATCCGCCCATCGAGCGTATCGAAGATCATGGCCGCAAACACCGCCATGCCGGCATGATCGAAGTGCTTGTCGATGGCCGCGACCACCGCATAGAAGCCCGAGAACAGGCATCCCGTCGTCAGCAGGTTCGGCAGCAGGTAGATGCCCTTGCCGCGCGTCGGCTTGGTGTATTGCTGGGTGTCGGTTGCCACGGCGACAATCTTATCAGGGGCCTCCTGCTAAGATGCCAGCCCCCCCAAGTTTGCAGGCAAGTGCCCGGGCGATGAGGCTTTCCCAGTACCCCATCAACACCATGAAGGAGACCCCCGCGGAAGCGGAGGTCGTCAGTCACCAGCTCATGCTGCGCGCCGGACTCATCCGGCGCCTCGCCGCGGGTCTGTACAGCTGGCTGCCGCTGGGCCTGAAGGTGCTGCGCAAGGTGGAACGGATCGTGCGCGAGGAAATGGATCGTGCCGGGGCGCTCGAGCTGGTGATGCCGGTAGTACAGCCGGCGGAGCTGTGGCAGGAGTCGGGCCGCTGGAGCGATTACGGACCGGAGCTGCTGCGCTTCCGGGATCGACACGAGCGCGACTTCGTCGCCGGCCCCACGCACGAGGAAGTGATTACCGACATCGCGCGGCGCGAGCTGAAGAGCTACCGGCAGCTGCCGGTGAACTTCTACCAGATCCAGACCAAGTTCCGCGACGAGGTGCGGCCGCGCTTCGGCGTCATGCGGGCGCGCGAATTCATCATGAAGGATGCCTACTCCTTTCATCTCGACGAGGCCTCGTTGCAGGCCGGCTACCGCGCGATGTACGACGCCTACACGCGCATTTTCACGCGCACCGGACTCACCTTCCGCGCCGTGCGTGCCGACTCCGGCGCCATCGGCGGGGACGTCTCACAGGAGTTCCACGTGCTCGCGGCGTCCGGGGAGGACGCGATCGTGTTCTCCGATGCGGACGATTACGCGGCGAATCTCGAAGCCGCCGCCGCGTTGCCGCCGCGCGAGGCGCGCCCGGCACCGCAGGAAGAGTTGCGCAAGGTGGCCACGCCGGGGGCGCGCACCATCGCCGATCTGGCGCGCTTTCTGAAGGTGGAGGCCGCGCGCTGCGTGAAGACGCTCATCGTCGAGGGCAGGGACGAGCCGGTGGTCGCGCTCGTGGTGCGTGGTGATCACGAGCTCAACGCCCTCAAGGCGCAGAAGCTCGAGGGCGTGGCGAGCCCGCTGCGCATGGCGAGCGCCGAGCGCGTCCTGGAAGCCACCGGCACCGATCCGGGTTACGTGGGCCTGGTGGGTCTCAAGTGCCGGGTGTACGCCGATCACAGCGCCCTCGCGCTCGCGGACTTCGTTTGCGGCGCCAACGAGAAGGATATGCACCTTACGGGCGTGAACTGGGAGCGGGACGTGCGCGGCGCGCGCGGCGCGGATCTGCGCAAGGTCGTGGAAGGCGATCCCAGTCCCTCGGGCAAGGGACGTCTGCGGATCGCCCGCGGTATCGAGGTGGGGCACATATTCCAGCTCGGCAACAAGTACAGCGAGCCCATGAAGGCCGCGGTGCTCGATGAGGCCGGCAAGGAGACGACGCTGCTGATGGGCTGCTATGGCATAGGCGTGACGCGCATCGTGGCCGCGGCCATCGAGCAGAACCACGATGAGCGCGGCATTATCTGGCCGGCGCCGATTGCGCCCTTTCAGGTGGTGCTGGTCCCCATTAACCTGCAAAAATCGACCCGTGTCCGCGAAGTCAGCGACCGCCTCTATGCCGAGCTCTGCGCCGCCGGGATCGAGGTTCTCTACGACGACCGCGACACGCGCCCCGGAATCAAGTTTGCGGACGCGGAGCTGCTGGGAATACCGCATCGCCTGGTGGTGGCCGAGCGCGGGCTCGAGGCAGGCAACCTCGAATATCGCCACCGCCGCGACACCGCCAGCACCGAGTTCCCTGCTGCCGAGGCGCTTGCCTTCGTGCGTGCGCGGCTCGAGGGCTGATCCGGCGCGCGTGCGCGTGCTGCTGCGCCTGCGGACGCTCACCGGCGTGGCGCTCGTTGCGCTCGCTGTGGCGAGCGCCCCGCGTGTGCACGCCGATCAGCAGCGCGATCCTGAGCTGAAGGCGGTGGTCGCGAAGGCCATCGCGCAGGCGCAGTGCTTCACCGACCACTATGACTCCGCGGTGTGGTACACGCTGATGGAGCCGCGATTGCGCAGCCTCGTCAAGCAGAAAGACGAGCGCATCGACATCCTCCGCCAAGTCTATTGCGAGACGCATCGCTCCGGAGAGGCGCGCCTGCCGCCGGGGCTGGTGATGGCGCTGATCGCGGTGGAGAGCCGCTTCGATCGCTGGGCGGTGTCATCCGCGGGGGCTGTCGGCCTCATGCAGGTGATGCCCTTCTGGCCCGAGAAGCTGGGCATGCGCCGCTACGAGCTGGTACACGTGGCGCCCAACATCCGCATGGGTTGCGCGATCCTGCGCTTCTACATGGGCTATGAGCGCAACGACGTGCGCAAGGCGCTCGCGCGCTACAACGGCAGCCCGGGCAAGCGCAACTATCCGGACCTGGTGATCAGCCAGTGGACGCGCTGGGCCGGCGCGGATGACCTGGGGTTCAGCAAGGCGCAGCTGCCGCGTCGCTAACTGGCGCCCGCGACAAGCGTGTGCGGCGCACTATTGCGCGACGCCCCTGGGAGCTGCCTGCACGGGCGCGAGCATGCGCGCCACCCCCTCGCGGCGCGAATCGGCGGCACCCTCGTAAGTGCCGTCGGACCGACGTATCACGGCGTGCAGTCCCGAGTTCTCCGCGCGGCCGGGTTTCAATTCCACGCCACGCTCGCGCAGCCCGGCGAGCACCGCGGGGGAGAATCTCGCGATCTCGCCGCTGAAGGTATTGCCGCGCGCAATGAGGTTCGGCAGCTCGATCGCCTGTTTGAGCGGGAGCTTCCAGGCGAGCAACGCCACCAGAGCCTTGGCATTGTATTCGAGTATGGCGTTGCCTCCCGGGGAGCCGAGGGCGGCGACGAACTCCCCGGCATGATCGAGCACGATGACGGGCGCCATCGAAGAGCGCGGGCGTTTGCCGCCCTGCACCGCGTTCGCCACCGGGTGGCCGCCCTCGGTGGGCAGGAACGAGAAATCGGTGAGCTGGTTGTTCAGCACGAAGCCCGCGGCGGTGCGCCCCGAGCCGAAGATCGACTCGACCGTCGTCGTCATGGACACCACGTCGCCCTCCGCGTCCACGAC
>CATPBM010000312.1 GCA_955652625.1 uncultured Steroidobacteraceae bacterium | reverse complement strand
TACCGGCGCGGCCGGAGTCGCCGGCTGTAGCCGCGCAAGCTCAGCGCGCGCCAGCGGCCGGCCGCCATTCGCCTGAATCGCGGCGATCTGGCGCTCCAGGGGCGCCGGTCCACGCGGCGGCGGCGTATGCGCCACCACCGGGCGGTTCAGCAGCTGCGCCGGTGGATGCACGGCACCGCGACCCAGGCCGGGCCCGAGCACGCTCTGACGGCTGGGCGCGATCGCCGGCGCCGCGGCTGTCACGACGGCTCCCTGCAGAGCCGCAGCCGGCAGCCGCAGCGCGTGTCCGCCAACACGCTGCCCCGAGGTGAATACGTTCTGCGGCACGGTTGTGACCGCTCCGGCGGTGTTGTTCACGTAGTGCAGCGGTGTGAGGTTATGTTCGTAGACCTTGGTAATGTAGGTGTTGTTGACGATCGTCGTGTTGGTGATGTTGATGTTGCGAACGTAGCTCTGGCTCACCTGACCAGCCGGCACGTAGACCTCGCGGGGACCGAGCGGGAACCAGCCGACGGGGTCGCCGAAGGCGACCGACGTGCCGAGCGCGGGGCCGCCCACCCAGCCCACCAGCGCCGGTGCGTACACGGGGTGCCCGCGACGCGGGCCCGGCACCCAGAACCAGACGTTGTCGCTCTGTATCCAGCGACCGTAGTGAAACGGCGCGTAGCCCCATGACGCGTCATCGACCCAGGTCCAGCCCCACGGCGCGATCCACACCCAGTGCCCGAAGCGGTAGGGCACCCAACCGACGGCGACCGCGGTGGGCATCCATACGTACCCGTAGTCGGGGGTGTTCTGCCAAGTGCCGTTGTTGTCGAGTTCCTGGGTACCGGCTACGTCGTCAGCCACGTACTGTCGCGAAGGCGAGTCTTCCACCTGCTGCTCGCGCGCTGCCGACCAACTGTCAAGATCATCGGGAGCGCCGAGCGTGGCGCTCTGGTACGTGAGAGTGTTGGTGCCGGCAAAGCTGGCGGCCTGTTGCGCGGCGATGGCAATCGTTTGCCCCCCACCGGAGGCTTGCGCCGCACCCTCGCTCACCTTGACCACCGTGTCGTCGCCCGCCTCGTTCACCTCGACCCGATATTCACCAGGCTGCTGCACCCACAGCGCCAGATTCGGCGTATCGATCTCGTAGCTCTGGCCGCCCTGCAGGTGCCGGACCCGCACGATGAGCGTCCCGGCGGTGACCTGCATCTGCGCGCTGTTGTCATCGAGGTTCAGGAAGGAGAATCCGGTGCTGGCGCCGAGGCGGATGACCGCCGCGCCAATGTCGAGCTCGGCGCGCGAGCTCTGGTCCGTCCACAGCTTGTCGCCGGTGGTCAGCGGACGGTTGAGGGTCGCGTCTGCCCAGTCCGTAACGCCCGCCGGTTGTAGCGAAACCGAGCCTTCCGCAAGACTCAAGCGAGCCGCGCGTCCCGGTGGATCCGCATCGTCCGCGCGTGCGGCAACCTGGACGGCGCAGAGCACAAGCGCCAGGACGGCGACCCGGCCGCCGGGACCCCCAACCAAGGACCACATGCGTATTCGCTCCACGAAGAAAAGAACGTCCGAACGCCCTCCGGGCTGACTTGCTTCCTGTCACACCCCGGGAATGCTACCCGGGCTCATACGTATCTATATATGAGGACTGTGCCATTTAACCGCCAGTGAACCACGCGGCGCGAAGGTTCCCGCGCCTGACATCAACCTCAACCCCTGCCGCGGACCGGCGCACGGCGTGTCTCGCTCGCATCCTCAGAGGGTCGCCGGCAGCCTTTCCGCCAGAAAGTCGATGAACGCGCGCACCGACGGCAGCAGTCCCCGCCGGCTCGGGAACACCACGTGCACCACTCCCTGGGGACTGCGCCACTCAGGCAGTACGCGCGCGAGCACGCCGCTGCTGAAGTCTTCGCGTACCACGCTCTCCGGCAGCCGCGCGATGCCTAAGCCCGCGAGCACTGCCGCGCGCAGAACGACAAAGTCGTGGCAGATCACACGCGGTGTGTGCTCCGCGCGCACGCTCTTACCGCCTTCCCCTACCAGCTCCCATGGCCGGCGGTCGAACTCGCCGGCGTAGTCCAGAGTGTCGCGCCCGGCGAGCTCCATGGGATCGGTGAGGTCACCGGTGCGCTGTACGTAGGCGGGGCTAGCCACGAGGAACTCGTCTACATTGCGGAAGCTGCGCATCACGAGGCCATCCTCGCCCGTGGGCTGCGAGCGCACCCGCAGCGTCACATCGAAGCCCTCACTCAGAACGTCCACGCGGCGGTTACTTACGTGCAGCTGCAGGCGGATGGCAGGATATTTGGCCAGGAAGTCGGGCAGGATCGCCGCAAGCGGGGACTGCGCGAGTCCCACCGGGCAACTGACCCGCAGGGTCCCCCGGGGCTCGGCACGCGCGAACTCCACCGCTTCCAGCGCGGCGTCCGCTTCCGACAGCATCGCGGTGGCATGCCGGTAAACCTCCTGCCCGACCTCGGTGACGACGAAGCGCCGCGTGGAGCGGTTCACTAGCCGCACATTGAGCGTCGACTCAAGTGCGACTACGTGACGCGAAAGGCGGGACCTCGGGATGCCGAGCGCGCGGGCCGCGCGCGCAAAGCCGCCGTGCTCCACCACCTGGGTGAAGTAGTAGAAACCCTCGAGGGGTTGCAATAAGCACCTCTATTAGCTCCAAATTCAGGACAATATGTTCCACTTTTTCCGGATACTCAATTCCCGTCCTGAGGATTAGCCTTATCGCACGGTCAAGAACACCGGGAGAGGTTATGAAGCTGCTGCACATCGACTCGAGCATCATGGGAAAAGGCTCCGCGAGCCGGGCCCTCACCGCAGAGATCGTGGCGCGCTGGAAGGCGGCGCGACCGGATGTGCAGGTGAGCGATCTCGCCGCGCAGGAGCTGCCGCACCTGTCGC
>CATPBM010000311.1 GCA_955652625.1 uncultured Steroidobacteraceae bacterium | reverse complement strand
GATGAGCCGCCGTCCACCCGCCAGCCCATCCTCAGCGCCCCGCCCGCCGGCTCCGACCTGCCCGACATGGGCAGCCCGGCGGCGGCGGTGCTGTCGCAGAGCGATGAGTACCGCCTGGGCGCCATGGTGGCGCGCCAGCTGCGCGACCAGAACGCGCTCATGGAGGACCCGGAGATCGGCGAGTACGTGAATTCGGTGGGCCTGCGGCTCGCCTCGCAGAGCAGCGAGGGCGGGCGGAACTTCCAGTACTTCGTGATCAAGGACCCGGTCATCAACGCGTTCGCCGTGCCCGGCGGGTTCGTTTTCATCAACGCCGGGACGGTGCTCGCCAGCTCCACCGAATCGGAGCTCGCGGGCGTCATGGCGCACGAGACCGCGCACGTGACGCAGCACCACATCGCGCGCATGATCCGCGCCCAGTCGCAGCAGAGCATCACCTCCGCGGCGGCCATACTCGCGGCAATCCTGCTGGGCGCCATCGGCGGGGGCCAGGCGATCGAGGGCGGCATCGCCGCGGCCCAGGGTCTCGCAGCCCAGCAGCAGATCAACTTCTCACGTGACAACGAATGGGAGGCCGACCGCGTGGGCATCGGCTTTCTCGCCGGCGCCGGCTTCGATCCCAATGGCATGGGCCAGATGTTCGAGACCATGAGCCGCCACGAAGGGCTGGCAGCTACCTACATCCCGGCGATGCTGATCGATCACCCCATGACCACGGACCGCATCGGCGAACAGCGTGCCCGTGCGGCGCAGTTCCCGCGGCACAAGGGCAAGGACTCGCAGAGCTACCAGCTCATCCGCGAGCGCGTGCGGGTGCTGACTGCGACCGGGGACGTGGACCTCGCCGCACAGTACGCCCGCAAGATCGCCCACGGGGGTGACAACCTCGGTAACCGTTACGGCGAGGCGCTCGCGCTCATGAACGGCAACCGCGCCGAAGAGGCGGTGAAGATCCTCACGCCGCTCGTGCAGCAGCACGAGGACCTTACCCTGCTGCACGCCGCGCTCGGGCAGGCGCAGGCGAAGGCCGGTCACCTCGATGAGGCGCTAGCGACCTTCCAGCGCTCCGAGGAGCTCTTTCCGCGCAACGTGCCGGTCACGATCCGCTACGCCGAGACGCTCATGGCCGCGGGCCGCCCCGCCGATGCACACAATATGCTCCTCGATCTGTTCAACAACGTGCCGCCCACGCCGGAGCAGATCCGCCTCACGGCGCTGGCCGCCAGCGCCGCGGGTGAGGCCGGGGACGCCTACTTCTACATGGGCGAGTACCAGATCGCGGGCGGGGATCTCAGCCTTGCCGCGCAGCAGCTGCAACTCGCCCTGGCCTCCCCGAACATCAGTCAGATACAGCGCCAGCGCTATCAGGCGCGCCTCGACGAGGTGCGCGACTACCTGGCCAGCACGCGCAAGCGCAAATTCACCTCCGACAACGGGGGTGAGCAGAGCCCACGCGGCGGCCGCTGAGCTCAAGCACCTCAAGCGCACGCCAGGCCGCCCGAGGCCGCGCAGACTCCATGCGGGCGGCTGCTACAATGCCCGCTCCATCACGCTGCGCTCCCCCTATGTCACGAACAACACGGTTCTCACTGCTCTCGCTATGCCTGCTGCTGCTGTGCGGCTGCGCCACGCTTCCGTCCGGCCAGCGCAGCCCGCGCGATCCGTGGGAGCGCATGAACCGCGCGACCTACACGTTCAACGACAAATTCGATAAGGCGATCGCCCGACCGGTGGCCCGAGGCTACCGCAAGGTGACGCCGCGCTTCGTGCAGACGGGCATCCGCAACGTCTTCGACAACGTCGACACGACGATCGTCATGGTCAACGATCTGCTGCAGGGGCAGTTCACGCCCCTGGTGTCGGACACCGCGCGGCTGCTGGTCAACACTACGATCGGTATCGGGGGGCTGTTTGATCCGGCCACCAAGATGGGCCTGGAAAAGAACGACCGCGACTTCGGCCAGACGCTCGGCAAGTGGGGCGTGAAGAGTGGGCCGTACCTGGTGGTGCCGTTCCTCGGGCCCTCCGACGTGCGCGATATCTTCGGCAAGGTGGCCGATAGCTACAGCACCCCGCGCACCTACATACACAGTATCTACTGGAGGTACGGCTTGTGGCTGGTGGAGAAAGTCGACGCGCGCTCGCGGCTGCTCGACACGACCGAGCTGCTGGACAGGGCCTACGATCCCTACGCGTTCCTGCGCAATGCGTACCTGCAGCATCGCGATTTCAAAGTAAACGGCGGTCAATCGAAAAACGAGGAGGAGCAGGAGCAGAAGCTCATGGAGCAGATGGGCGATGACGAACCGGCACCCGAGAGCGCACCGCCTAAGTCGCAGCCTGAGAGCCCACCCCCGAAGCCCTGACCCCGGCGCATGGCGGTCAGGGAGCGGCGCGCCTGCTACACGCCCCGCTCGAGTAGCTCCGCAAGCTCGCTGATGCGGCTCAGGGCGATCAGCCCCTCAGGAAGCGCGCGGTAACGCAACTTGCCGCCTGCACGCTGCGCCGCGCCCAGCCAGTCGAGCAGCACCGCAAGGCCTGCGCTGTCAGAGGCGGTGATGCCGCGGCAATCAATCTCCAGTGCCTGCCCGGCGGCTGCACGGATCAAGCCCCGGCCGAGCTCCCGCGCCCGGCGGGCGGTCGCGAACGTCAGCGGCCCCTGCGCCGCAAGCTGTCCGTCGGCGGCCGGCACAAGCTGGAACGACCCGCTCGCGGGGGCGGCGCCGGAGGCGACGGG
>CATPBM010000310.1 GCA_955652625.1 uncultured Steroidobacteraceae bacterium | reverse complement strand
CATCATGACGCCGCGATCGGCTATCAGGAATCGAAGTGGGATCCGCGCGCCGAGTCAGGCGACGGCGCTCGCGGCGTCATGATGCTCACCGCCGACACGGCCCAGGCCATGGGAATCAAGGACCGCACCAATCCCGAGCAGAGCATTTTCGCGGGCGCGCGCTACCTCGCGCAGGTCCGCGAGAAGATCCCGGACCGCATTGCGGAGCCCGATCGTACCTGGCTCACGATTGCCGCTTACAACGTCGGCTTCGGACACCTGGAGGACGCGCGCATCATCACCCAGGCCCTGGGGAAGGACCCGGACTCGTGGAAAGAGGTGCGGGAGCGCTTGCCACTGCTCGCGCAGGAGCGCTGGTACGGCCGTGCCAGGCGCGGCTACGCACGCGGCTGGGAGCCGGTGCAGTTCGTCGATCGCATCCAGAGATTTCTCACGCTGCTCGAATGGCAGCCGGCTGAGCCCGCGAGCCAGCAGGCGGCGGCACCGGGCACCTCCGCCGCGGGCGGCGCCGCGCCGCAAGGCGCTGCGCCCGCGGCGGCGCAGACTCAGCCGCGCCGTTGCGCAAAAAATCCCTGCAGCACCTGAGCGCACTCCTCCATCAACACCCCACCAAACACATCGACGCGGTGATTGAGGCCCGGCAGGGTAAACACGTTGGTGATGCTGCCCGCGCCGCCGGCGCGCGCATCCCAGGCACCGAACACGAGCCGGCGCACGCGCGCGTGCACGATAGCCGAGGCGCACATGACGCACGGCTCGAGCGTCACGTAAAGCGTGGTGTCGGTCAGCCGGTAGCTGTCCAGTGCCCGGCCGCCGGCACGCAGCACGAGAATTTCCGCGTGCGCGGTCGGATCGCGGCTCGCGATCGGCGCGTTGCCCGCGGCCGCGATGACTTCCTCACCCTGCACCAGCACAGCGCCGACCGGCACCTCCCCTGCGGCGCCCGCCGCGGCGGCACGCTCGAGCGCCGCGCGCATGAATGCAGCATCGCGCCCGGACTCATGCTCCGACATGCGTGCCGTCCGCTGGGGCATCGGGCGCAGGCAGGAACAGCGCCGGATCCACGAAGTCCGCGTTCAGCGCCACGCCAAAGTGCAAATGCGGCCCGGTCACCCGCCCCGTCGAGCCCACCCTGCCGATTACGGCTCCCGCCGCGACGTGCTCACCGGGCTTCACGCCGATGGCGCTCAGATGGCAATACATGGTGACCAGGCCACTGCCGTGATCGAGGAACACGGTGTTGCCATTGAAGAAGAAGCTACCCGCGTCGAGCACGCGTCCGTCGGCGGCGGCCCGTACCGGCGTGCCCGCTGCTGCGGCGATGTCCATGCCGCTGTGGGGGTTGCGCGCTTCGTTGTTGAAAACGCGCCGTGAACCGTAGGAGCTGGAGCGCACGCCGGGCACGGGCGGCAGGAGCCTCAGGGTGGCCGGCGCACGCTCGGAGAAGTGGGCGACGGCCTTGTGAATGCGCGGCTGCTCGCGCTTGAAGCGCGCCAGATCTTTCGCCGACAGATTCACCTTGCCGGGGGCGACGGTCAGGCGCTGAACGCTGTACTGCTTGTGGGTGATTTCGAAGCCGACGGAGGCGCCGTCGTGCGTGCCATCGTGCACGCGCACCACCACCGGCCCCGGAGGCTGTGCGAGCGGTATGCCGACCACCGCCAGCCATTTGTCGTCCACGCGCAAAACGAGTACCCGCCGCTCATCGAACGTCACCTGCGGAGTGTGGGCGTCGGGACCGGGGACCGGCACCAGGGCCACCCCGCCCGGAACCAGCTCCTGCTGCGGCAGCACGGCCGCGGCCGCCTTGGGCGCCTCGGGCTGCGCCGCCGCCGCCAGGCCGACGAGGGCCGCCCACGACAGCAGCAGCACCGCGATCGGGTGCACCCGGACGCCTCTCATTTCTTACTCGTCACGCGCGCCGCCAGGGTCCCGCGGGCGAGGCGCGCCTCGATCTGCTCGCCGAGCCCGACCGACGCAGCATCCGTGAGCAACCCACCGTCGGCGCGCGTCACGATGGCGAAGCCGCGCGAGAGTGTTGCCAGCGGGCTTACGGTGTCGAGCGCGCGCCGCGCCAGTGCCAGGCGGTGCTCCGCTCGCGACAAGCGCTGAACTGCGGCGTGTCTGAGCCGTGCCTCGAAGTCCTGGTTGCGCACGCACCATTCGTGGACCGCGCGGGCGGGGGAGCGCTGCAGCAGCCGTGTGCGGCCTTCTGACACGCGCAGGCGGTTGCGTTGCAGGCTCGTGTGCATCCCCCCCGTGAGGCGGAACGCCAGCTCATCCAGCCGCTGCACCTGCTGCTGCAGGCGCACACCCGGATGAGCGAACTTCAGGCGCCGTGCGGTGGCCTCGAGGCGCGCGCCATGCGAGCGCAGCTCGCGACGCACGCCGCTGGCGAAGCGCTGCGCCGTGCGCGCCACCGCATCCAGGCACGCCGCGCGATCCGGCACGACGAGCTCCGCGGCACCCGAAGGTGTGGGTGCGCGCGCGTCCGCAACCAGGTCCGCGATGGTGAAATCGATCTCGTGCCCGACACCGGAAACCACCGGCAGCGCGCAGGCGCGGATGGCGCGTGCCAGGCGCTCGTCGTTGAACGCCCACAGATCCTCGAGCGAGCCCCCACCGCGCGCCAGGATGAGCACGTCGCACTCGGCGCGTGCGGAAGCCAGGGCAAGAGCTGCGACCAGCGCCGGCACCGCCGCCGCACCCTGCACCGGGGACGGGTAGATGAGCACCGCCGCCGGCGGATAGCGCCGCGCGAGGATGTGCAGGACATCCTGCAGCGCCGCGCCCGTGGGCGAAGTGATCACGCCGATGCGCCGCGGGAATCGCGGCAGCGCGCGCTTGCTCTCGAGCGCGAACAGGCCCTCCGCGGCGAGCTTGCTCTTCAGGCGCTCGAACTCGCGCCTGAGTGCGCCTACGCCCGCCTCCTCCAGATGCTCGGCAATGAGCTGGTACTCGCCGCGCGCCTCGTACACGCTGATGCGGCCGCGCACCAGTACCTGCATGCCGGCGCGCGGCGCGAAGCCCACGAGCGCATTTTTCATCCGGAACATCGCGCAGCGCAGCTGCGCGTCCCGGTCCTTGAGCGAGAAGTACCAGTGACCGGACGCGGGCTGGGAGAGATTCGACAGCTCCCCGGCAACCCAGATCACCCCGAGCCCGCGCTCCAGCAGCACCCGCACTTCGCGGTTCAGGCGCGAGACGCTGTAGACGTCCCGGGCGGGCGCTGCGGCAGCGGGGACGTCAGGACTTGCGGGCATCAGGGAACCTTAGCATGAGGTTTACCGGCGGGGCGTGAGCGCATATAATTACGCATGCGCATCCTCGAAGAAGCTCTCACCTTCGACGACGTCCTCCTGGTTCCGGCCTACTCGGAAATTCTGCCACGCGAGGTAGAACTTTCCACCAGCGTTACCCGCCGTATTCGCCTGAATGTGCCGCTGCTGTCCGCGGCCATGGACACCGTCACCGAAGCGCGCCTGGCGATCACCATCGCCCAGGAAGGCGGCATGGGCATCATTCACAAGAGCATGACCATCGAGGCGCAGGCGCGCGAGGTCGGCCGCGTGAAGAAGTTCGAAAGCGGCGTCATCAAGGATCCGATCACCGTCTCCCCCGACATGAGTATCCGCGAGGTGCTCGACCTGACGCGCTCGCGCGGCATCTCCGGCGTGCCCGTGGTGGTGGGCAAGAAGGCGGTCGGAATCGTGACCCACCGCGATCTGCGCTTCGAGGACCGCTTCGACGCTCCGGTATCGTCGGTCATGACGCCCAAGGAGCGGCTGGTCACGGTGCGCGAGGATGCGCCGAAGGACCAGGTGCTGGCGCTGCTGCACAAGCACCGCATCGAGAAGCTGCTGGTCGTGAACGGCGCCCCCGAGATGTGCGGCATGATCACGGTCAAGGATTTCCAGAAGGCCAACGAATTCCCGCGCGCCTGCAAGGACGAGGGCGGCCGCCTGCGAGTGGGCGCCGCGGTCGGCACCACCCCCGATACGCTCGATCGCATCGCGGCGCTGCGCGAGGCGGGCGTGGATCTGGTGGTGGTCGATACCGCGCACGGCCACTCCAAGGGAGTGATCGACACGGTGAAGCGCATCAAGGCGAAGTGGGCCGACTGTCAGGTGATCGCCGGCAACATTGCCACCGCGGAAGCGGCGCGCGCGCTCGTCGATGCCGGCGCAGACGCCGTCAAGGTCGGCATCGGGCCGGGCTCGATCTGCACCACGCGCATCGTCGCGGGCGTGGGCGTGCCGCAGATCTCCGCGGTCGCTAACGTTGCCGAGGCGCTGCGCGATGCGGAGGTGCCGGTGATTTCAGACGGTGGGATCCGTTTCTCCGGCGACATCGCCAAGGCGCTCGTGGCGGGCGCCCACGCCGTCATGATCGGCGGCCTGTTCGCCGGCACCGAGGAATCCCCCGGCGAGGTCGAGCTCTACCAGGGCGCCTCTTACAAGTCCTATCGCGGCATGGGCTCCCTCGGCGCCATGGGCGAGCGCCACGGCTCGGCGGATCGCTACTTCCAGGACGCCGCCAGCGAGCTCGAGAAGCTCGTGCCCGAGGGCGTGGAGGGCCGCGTACCCTACAAGGGCAGCGTGGTCACCATCCTGCAACAGCTCTCCGGGGGTCTGCGCGCGGCGATGGGCTACACCGGGAGCCGCAATATCACCGACATGCGCACGCGCCCGGTGTTCGTGCGCATTACCACCGCCGGTATCCGCGAGAGCCACGTGCACGACGTCAGCATCACCAAGGAAGCACCCAACTACCGGGTGTCCTGAAGCCGTAAACTCATGGCGAGTGTTCCCCGACCTGCCGGCGCCCCTGTCCCCGGCGCGGCTGCGCACGCCGACATCCACGCCCACCGCATCCTGATCCTGGACTTTGGCGCGCAGTACACCCAGCTCATCGCCCGCCGTGTACGCGAGCTCGGGGTCTACTGCGAGATTCTTCCCTGGGACGTGAGCAACGCCGAGGTGCGCGAGTTCCGGCCGCGCGGCGTGATTCTCTCCGGCGGTCCCGAGTCAGTAACCGACCAGGACCCGCCGCGGGCGCCGTCCGCGGTATATGAGCTCGGCGTGCCGGTACTCGGTATCTGCTACGGCATGCAGACCATGGCGCAGCAACTCGGCGGGCGGGTCGCACCCTCCAGCGAGCGCGAGTTCGGTTACGCGGAAGTGACGGTAACCGGACCCTCGCGCCTGCTCGATCACCTCGAGGATCGGCGTAGCACCGACGGCAAGGCGGTGCTCGACGTGTGGATGAGCCATGGCGATCGCGTGGCTGCGCTGCCCGAGGGCTTCGCGGTGAGCGCTGCCACGCACAACATTCCGTTCGCCGCCATGAGCGATGAGCGCCGGCGCTTCTACGGAGTGCAGTTCCACCCGGAGGTGACGCACACCAAGCAGGGTACGCGCCTGCTCGAGCGGTTCGTGCGCGAGATCTGCGGGAGCGATGCGCTGTGGAGCGTCGGCAACATCATCGAGGACGCCATCGAGCGCCTGCGCGCACAGGTGGGCAACGGCAAGGTGCTGCTGGGGCTGTCCGGCGGAGTCGACTCCTCGGTCGTCGCCGCGCTCCTGCATCGCGCCATCGGCGATCAGCTGGTGTGCGTGTTCGTCGACCATGGCCTGCTGCGCCTCGGCGAGGGCGAGCAGGTGATGAGCACCTTCGCGCGGCACTTGGGCGTGCGTGTCATCCCGGTCGACGCCGAGGCGCGCTTCCTGAAGGCTCTGGCGGGCGTCAGCGACCCGGAAGAGAAGCGCAAGATCATCGGCCGCACCTTCATCGAAGTGTTCGACGAGGAAGCGCACAAGCTCACCGGCGTGCAGTACCTCGCGCAGGGCACCATCTATCCGGACGTGATCGAATCGGCCGGCGCCCGCACCGGCAAGGCCCACGTGATCAAGTCGCATCACAATGTGGGCGGCCTGCCAGAAAGAATGCACCTGCAGCTGGTTGAGCCGCTGCGCGAGCTGTTCAAGGACGAGGTACGCCGACTCGGCGTGGAGCTCGGGCTGCCACGCGAGATGGTTCACCGCCACCCCTTCCCCGGTCCGGGGCTCGGGGTACGGATCCTCGGCGAGGTGCGCAAGGAATACGCCGATCTGTTGCGGCGTGCCGATGCCATCTACATCGACGAACTGCGCAGGCACGACCTGTACGAGCGCACCAGCCAGGCCTTCGCGGTGTTTCTGCCGGTGCGCTCGGTCGGCGTGATGGGCGACGGGCGGCGCTACGACTATGTCATCGCGTTGCGCGCCGTGGAGACGGTGGATTTCATGACCGCGCATTGGGCGCGGCTGCCGTACGAATTTCTCGACCACGTGTCGCGGCGCATCGTCAACGAGGTCGCCGGCATCTCACGCGTCGTATACGACATCTCAGGCAAGCCGCCAGCGACGATCGAGTGGGAGTGAGGAGCGGCAATCCCGCGCTGGAAGTTCACGCAGCGCACAATGCGGCACACAGCGGGCTGGCTGCCCCGGGGCAGCCAAGAGCGGAAAATCTTGTGACGATGTGAGCCACGTCAACCAGTGCATCTTGTGCGCGTTGAATCACCTCTGGTGCAATCACACCCCGAGGTTCAGCGCCTGAGCGCAAAGCGATGGGAGGTGCAATGGAGCGCATTCGAGCCTGCCACTTGGTTGCCGCGTGCTGCGGGCTTCTGTCGCTTCTCTGCGCCTGCGGGTACGGCGACAATTCGGGCTACTACTATGGGCCCTCAGTTCCGCCACCCTCCGGGGACGGCGCGGCCCCCACTGGACTGATCCAGGGCAGCGACGGCAACTTCTACGGCACCACCGCCGCCGGCGGAAGCTTTGGCGAGGGCGCTTTTGTTCGGGTGACGCCGGCCGGCGTCGAGACCGTGCTTTATTCCTTCGCGGGCGGACCGGCCGATGGCGCCAATCCTCAAGGTGTGATTCAAGGCAAGGACGGCAACTTCTACGGCGCCACGGGCTCCGGCGGCACGGGCGCGTGCGCTTTTGGCTGCGGCACCGCCTTCAAGGTCACTCCAGGCGGGGTTGAGTCGGTGCTCTACTCCTTCAGCGGCGGCGCGGATGGCGGGGGTCCCAACGGCCTTGTTCAAGGCAGCGATGGCAATTTTTACGGCACGGCCTCCTTCGGCGGCACCTCCAGTGGCCTGTGCACCTCAGACGGTTGTGGAGTGGTGTTTAAGTTGACGCCCGCCGGTGCGGAGACCGCTCTCTACGCCTTCACGGGCGGCACCGATGGCGCCGTTCCTGCGAGCCTGATTCAGGGCACTGACGGGAATTTCTACGGCATCACCGTCCACGGTGGCCAATCCAACAACGGCACAGTCTTTAAAGCCACCCCCGCGGGTGCGGAGACGGTACTTCACTCCTTCGCGGGCGGCGGCGACGGCGCACTCCCGCAGACGCCTCTGGTTCAGGGCACTGACGGGAACTTCTACGGCACTACTCCCTCTGGCGGAGTGAACTCCAACGGGATCGTCTTCAAAATCACCCCCGCGGGCGCGGAGACGCTGCTCTACGCCTTCGCCGGTGGCACCGCCGATGGAGCAAATCCCGACACCGCGCTGATTCAAGGCACCGACGGAAATTTTTACGGAACAACCAACTCCGGCGGAGACGCAAGCTGCTTTGACGGCTGTGGCACGGTGTTCAAGATCACACCCGCTGGTGCCGAGTCGGTACT
>CATPBM010000309.1 GCA_955652625.1 uncultured Steroidobacteraceae bacterium | reverse complement strand
CGCTTGAACAGCGCGCCCCGGCGCGTGCGCGGCCGGCGGTGCCGGCGGCCGTGGTGGCCTTGAGCGCGCAGGCGCAGGCTGCGGGGCCCACCGAGCGCATCGGCAGCGGCGCGGCGGAACTGGACCGGGTCTTGGGCGGGGGGATCGTGCCGGGCTCGGTGATTCTCCTGGGAGGTGACCCCGGCATCGGCAAGTCGACGCTGCTGCTGCAGGTGGCCGCGCACGTGGCCGCCTCGCGTGCTGTCATTTACGCAAGCGGCGAGGAGTCGGTCGCGCAGGTGAGCATGCGCGCCCAGCGCTTAGGGGTCAGCGCGGAGGGGCTGGGAGTGGTCGCGGAGAGCGACCTGGCCGCGATCCTCGCCCTGAGCGTCGCTCGGCACGCCGCGGTCCTCGTAATCGATTCCATTCAAACCGTGCAATCAGGGGCCACCGGCGTGGGCGCCGGCGCGGTGACGCAGCTGCGCGAATGCACCGCGGAACTGGTGCGTTACGCGAAATCCACCTCCACCGCCGTCATCATCGTGGGGCACGTGACCAAGGAGGGCACCATCGCCGGCCCGCGCATGCTCGAGCATCTGGTCGACACGGTGTTGTATTTCGAGAGTGAGGCGGGCAGCCGCTACCGCATCGTGCGCGCCACCAAGAACCGCTTCGGCGCCGCGAACGAGCTCGGGTTCTTCGCCATGACTGCCGGCGGGCTCAAGGAGGTGAAGAACCCGGCCGCCATTTTCCTGGCGCGCTCCCCCGAGCCCGCTCCGGGCAGCATCGTCACCGTGACGCGCGACGGCGGGCGCCCGCTGCTCATCGAGCTGCAGGCGCTGGTGGATCGCATGCGCTTTGGTGCCCCGCGGCGCATCGCCCAGGGACTCGATGCCAACCGTCTGGCGATGCTGCTCGCCGCGGTGAACCGCCACGCCGGCGTATCGCTGCAGGAGCACGACGTGTTCGTGAACGTGGTGGGCGGAATCGAGATCTGCGAGACCGCGTGGGACGTGCCGGTGCTGATCGCGCTCGCCTCGAGCCTCAAGGGGCGCGCCGTGCCTGCCGAGCTCGTGGCTTTCGGGGAGATCGGGCTCACCGGGGAGGTGCGCCCCGTCGCGTACGGCGACGAGCGGCTGCGCGAGGCGCAGGCGCAGGGCTTTCGCATCGCCGTCGTGCCGCAGGGCAACGCACCGCGCAGGCCCCCCGCGGAGTTGCGCGTGGTGGGGGTGTCACGCATCTCAGAGGCGCTCGAGGCGGCGCTCGGCGCTTAGCGCGCAGTCCGCTAGTGCGTCTGTGCCTGGGGGGCGCGCACGCGCACGGTGCGGATGGCGTTATCCCCGATCTGCAGTACTTCGAACTCGTAGTTTCCGACCCGCACCATGGTGCCGGTGTCCGGGATCGTCTCGAGATGCTCGAGCAGCAGCCCGTTGACGGTCTTCGGTCCCCCGGTCGGCAGCTGCCAGCCAAGCGCTCGGTTCAGGGCGCGGATGGTGGCACTCGCGTTGACGATGAACGCCCCGGAGCGCTCGGCATGCACGTCCTTGTGCGTCACGGTCGCAGGATCGGTGGTGAACTCCCCGACGATCTCCTCGAGGATGTCCTCGAGGGTGACCAGCCCCTCGATGTCGCCATACTCGTTGACCACGAACGCGAAGCGGCGGCGGTTGCGTTGGAAGTACCCGAGCTGCACGTTCAACGCCGTCCCCTCCGGCACGAAATACGGCTCGCGGCCGCGCGCGAGCTCGACGAGGCGCTCGCGGCTCAAGGTGCCGCGCACCAGCTCATTCGCCACGCGCTTCATGTGCAGCAGGCCGATCAGGTTGTCGAGCTCGCCTTCGTAGACTGGCAGGCGCGTGTGTGGGGTCTGGCGCAGCTGATCCAGAATGTCCTCCCAGCTCTCGCTGACGTCGATGCCGGAGATCTCCTGCCGCGGGATCATGATGTCATTCACCGTGATGCGTCCGAGATCCAGGATCGACAGCAGCATCTGCCTGTGGCGTGCGGGGATGACGGGGGCGGCCTCCGAGACCACGATGCGCAGCTCCTCCGCGTTCAGGGACTGACTGCTGGCGCTGGTGCGTCCCGCGCCGAACAGCCACAGGAATGCGTAGGCGAGGCTGCTCGTGAGCCACAGCGCCGGCCGCGTGATCAGCACCAGCACGCGGTAGATGCCCGCCGCGTGCAGCGCCACGCCTTCCGGGTTCGAGGCGGCGTAGATCTTCGGCGCGAGCTCGCAGAACACGATCACCACGATGGTGAGCAGCGCGCCGGTGAGGGGCACCGCGTAGCGATACCCGGTGCGCTGCGCCAGGATGGTGGCGATGGCGGAAGCGAACACGCTCGCGGCCGCAAGGATCACGAGATTCGCGCCCAGCCAGTCGTCGGGCTTTTGCAGCAGCCGCTCCAGGGTTCGCGCGGGGCCCGAGCCCGCCTGCGCGCGATGCCGGATGCGGTAGCGATTGACCGAGAGCATGGCGACTTCCGTGCCCGAGGAGAACGCGACTATGACGAGCAGCAGCAGTAGCGCCAGCAGCAGCGCAGTGGGCGAGGTGAGGTTCAAGGCGGTATTCCTCAAGAATCGGTCACGCCTAGCATAGAAGCTTGAGGGGCCAAAGCGGGAAAACCGCATTTTCGACCCTATAATCAATCATCAAGTCCCTCTGCGACCGCGCCGCAACATGTTCGACCATCTGACCGGACGCCTTTCCCGCACCATCGAGAATCTGCGCGGCCGCGGGCGCATCACCGAGGACAACGTCGCCGAAACCTTGCGCGAGGCGCGCGTGGCGCTGCTCGAGGCCGACGTCGCGCTGCCGGTGGTGAAGAGCTTCATCGAGTCGGTCAAGGCCAAGGCGCTGGGGGCCGAGGTGCTCTCGAGCCTCACGCCGGGGCAGGCCTTCATCGGCATCCTGCACGCAGAACTCGTGCAGCTCATGGGCGGTGCCGGGGGGGCCTGGAAGCTGCGCGCGCAGCCGCCGGTCGTGCTGCTGCTGGCGGGGCTGCAGGGCGCGGGCAAGACCACGACCGCGGCGAAGCTCGCCCGCTGGCTGATCGAACGGGAGAAGAAGCGCGTGCTGCTCGCGAGCACCGACGTGCGTCGCCCGGCGGCGATGCTGCAGCTCGAGCGCCTCGCAGGACAGGTGCAGGCTGAGTACTTTCCCGCCGACAGCCGCACGGCGCCCGCCGCCATTGCACGCGCGGCGCTCGCGCGAGCCAAAAGCGGCGTGTTCGACGTGCTGATAGTCGACACCGCGGGCCGCCTGCACGTCGATGAGGGCCTCATGGCGGAGATGCGCGACATCGACTCCGCGGTGGGAGCGGCCGAGCGCCTGTTTATCGTGGACGCCATGGCCGGCCAGGACGCAGTGAACGCGGCGCGCGCCTTCGGAGCCGCACTCGACCTGACCGGTGTCATCCTCACCAAGGCCGACGGGGATGCCCGCGGAGGGGCGGCGCTGTCGGTGCGGCAGATCACCGGCAAGCCCATCGTATTCATCGGCGTCGGCGAGAAGACCGAGGCCCTTGAGCCCTTCGACCCCGAGCGCATGGCCTCGCGGATCCTCGGGATGGGCGACGTGGTAAGCCTCGTGGAGCAGGTGCACGCCCACGCCGATCACGACGAGGCGAAGCGTATCGCCCAGAAGGTCGTCAAGGGCAAGAGCTTTGACATGTCGGACCTGAAGAGCCAGCTCGAGCAGCTCCAGAAAATGGGTGGCGTGGGGGCGCTCCTCGACAAGCTCCCCGGAGCGGTGGCCAGGAAGGGCGCCATGTCGCCGGACCAGGGGGACCGGGAGCTGCGCCGTCAGATCGCGATCATCAATTCCATGACGCGCCGCGAACGGCGCAACCCCGGGATCATTGACGGCTCGCGCCGCCGCCGCATCGCAGGCGGCTCAGGGG
>CATPBM010000308.1 GCA_955652625.1 uncultured Steroidobacteraceae bacterium | reverse complement strand
ATTCAATACACAGCAGCCTGCATCCCATTTGTGCCTGCTGGCATTGGGTGGCGATTTGCGACGCAGCTGATGCTGCCGAACCCGGCCAGGACGCGCCAGTCGAAGCACATGAAGACAGTCCGGAGGAAGGTTTCCCTTCCGCCGGCGCGCCCACCGGAGGCGCCCTCAGTCACTCCCGGCCGCATTTGCGGTCGGAGTCACCGATGCCGCCGCTTCAACGCCTTGGCGCTGGTGGAGCGCCATCCGTAGCTCGCCGACCTGGCTCTCAAGCTCGGCGACGCGCGGATCACTCTGAGGCGCTGAAGCGGAGTTGTGATCCTTGCGCATCATCATCCACATCATCAAGCCCATCGAGATCGGACAGGCAAGGAAGAACAGGTACGGCAGGATATGGTCCACGGGCAACCTCCAGTCTTAACTATCGCCCCATAGTAGCAGGACTCCGCAAGAGCATCCCAGTTCCTATCCTCCGGTAGTAGACTCCTCGCCATGGCCCCCGCGATCGACCCAGTCACCGGGGTATCGGTCAGGTGAGCTTCGACGCCTCCACCAACGTTTTGGGCCTCGCTTTCATCACCGGCGTAACCACTGGAGGGCTGAGCTGCCTGGCCGTCCAGGCCGGCCTTCTGGCCACATCAGTGGCCCGCCAGGCCGAGACCGACGTCACGGCCCAACTCGCCATCAGACACGTGGTCGCGCAACGTAAGAAGCGCTCCAACCGCAAGTTAACAAAGGAGCAGCGGCGCAGCGAGCGTGCGGCGCTGGCGACCCTGGCGCAGCCCGAAAAGCCCAAGCGACGCAGTACGGCGACCCCGATCGCCCTCTTCTTGGCCGCGAAGCTAATCGCATACACCGTCCTGGGTGTCCTGTTGGGCTGGCTCGGCTCCGTCCTCCAACTCAGCCCATACAGCCGGGCGGCGCTTCAGATTGGCATCGGCATATTCATGCTCGGTACCGCGGCGAGACTGTTCAACTTGCATCCAATCTTTCGCTACTTCGTGATCGAACCTCCGCGCTTCATCACGCGTTTTATCCGCCGCTATGCGAAGAACAATGCCAGCACGGTCGCGACGCCCTTGTTTCTCGGGACACTCACCATATTCATCCCCTGCGGAGTAACCCAGGCGATGATGGTCCTCGCCGTCGGAACCGGGTCGCCGCTTCTCGGAGCGGCGATCATGTTTGCTTTCATCCTCGGCACCACTCCGGTCTTCTTCGGCCTCGCCTATGTGGCCACGCGGTTGGGAGAGGTACTGCAAACGCGCTTCCTTCGAGTCGCAGGTGCTGTCGTCATAATCCTCGGCCTCGTCTCGATCGAGGGTGGATTGAACCTCATGGGCTCGCCGTACTCCGTTTCCAATCTGCTCAACTCGGCCGCGGTGTCGATCGCGCAAGCCAGCGGCACCTATCAAGATGTCGCCGCCGCACAGCCGGATGCGAACGGTGCGATCACGATCCAGGCCTCCAACGGCGGCTACTCCCCGAACCTGATCAAAGCTCCGGCCGGCAAGCCGGTGAGCCTGACTGTTGTTACGAGTGGTACCACCGGGTGCACACGAGGCTTCGTGATCCCCTCGATCGGGTTCCAGCGGAGCCTCCCCGAAACTGGCCAGATCACGATCAGCATTCCGGCCAGCGCCGCTACCGGGAACCTGCGGTACACCTGCTCGATGGGCATGTACAGCGGCTACTTCGAGTTCACATAAGGAGATACAGATGGCAAAGCAAGTGTTCAACGTCAAGGGCATGCACTGCTCGGCGTGCGTGATGACATTGGAGGGGCTCGAGGACGAGTTGGCCGGTATCCGGAGTCTCAAAGTGAGCCTTCACAAACAGCGCGCAGAGATCGACTTCGATGAGAAGAGGATCAGCGAGGACGAGATCCGGAAGGCGTTCGAGCGCGCGGGCTACGGGCTCGCCCGAGCATGATCATCACCCTAGGGTCTTAGCGCGACCACCACCTCGAATAGACATGTAGCCAGGCTGAGTGCGAGCCATGAGTAGACAAAGGTTGCGGCCCACATCGCCCGCGGTGGCCCCGGCTCGTCGATCCTGATCCCAAGCAGCCGTCGCGCACGCAGCTCAGCGTGACCTACAAAGGCGGCCATTGGAATCGCCGGAGCCGTCATCACCAATAGAGCCCCGGCAAGCGCGGATCGACCGGCCATCCGCTCGGCGGCCACATCAGCGCTCAGCTCCGAGCGCGCGATCTGACGGTCTGACCACCAGCCGACGATCGGAAGGAAGGTAAGGACGTCTGCAGCGGCTGTGCGAGCCGCTCGCCGTAGCGGCTCGTATCGACGCGCGTGGTCTGCCTCATGGTGAAGGACTGCCATCAGCTCGGAGTCGGAAAGTCCGGTAATCGCCGCTTGGCTGATGAACACTGTGGGCCGAGCAAAGCCTGCACAGAAGGCAACCGGGGATCCACCTCCGATACATTCAATGCGTTCAAGGCCCATTGCTCTAGCCATTCGGACCAGATTTGGCGGGCCGGAAACGCGCGGCAACCTAGCCAACTCTCGCGTTGTCCTCGACGCCACAAAACCGAGCCTGAGAGTCCAGGTCACAACTGAAGTCAGAATGACCAGCAGCGGCGGCACATAGGCGGTGGACCACCAAAAAGCACCCTGGGTGGGGATCCAACCGCACGGCCCGGACATACGACAACCGGCGAGCGTGCTCAGGCAAGCGACCGGCACAGCGGCCAACACGCCTAGCAAGACCAGCCGGCGCCCTGTCACCGCGAGCGCAGCCTCTTGAGGGCTTCGCGTGTGGCCGGCGTTAGCCGATCGAGGCGAGCGGCGAACGCGGCCAGCGCGGCATCTCCGTAGCGCTCGACAAGACGATCGACCTCGGCGCGGCCGGAATCCGCAAGAAACTCTTTCACTCCCCCGTGGGCCCGGTACTTGTGAGGCTGATGTGAGCCCATCTTCGTCACGTTCAGTAGACCTTTGTCAGCGAGGCGGTTGAGTGTTGTCATGACCGTCGTGT